>NZ_JBFUKA010000142.1:0-11117 GCF_056401085.1 Nocardioides sp. P4_G4 | reverse complement strand
GTGGTGAGCCGCGCCCCGGTGGGGGGTGGGGGTGGGGGGGTTCCTGCCACCGGGGCGCGGCGCGTGTGGGTCAGGCGAGCGCGAAGCCGGCCTCCTCGACGGCCTCGCGCATGACCGTGGTGGGCACGGGCTGCTCGGCGGTGACGCGAACGGCTCCGGTGCTGACATCAACGTCGACGTCGGTGACGCCGGCGATGGCGCTGACCTCGGTGCGAATGGCGCGGGCGCAGTGGTCGCAGGTCATGCCGTTGACGTGGTGGGTCTCGGTGTAGCTCATGACGTTCCTTCGGTGTTGGCTTCCGGACTGGTGGCCCGGGAGATGGGTGGGTGCCGGTGGTGTCCGGCGAGGTCGGGCCGGCACGGTCGCCGGCCCGACCGGGTCATGCGGCGGCGTGCTCGGACTGCTCGGAGTCGCCGGCCGGGGCGGGTTCGGCACCGGCGGTGGGCGCCTGCGGGTGCCGAAGCGAAGCCCAGGCGATGACAGCCCCGACGGCTGCGATGCCGGCAGCGCCGAGGAGCCCGGCTGAGAACCCGTCGGCGAGAGCGCCCGCATCGCCAGCCTGGTCGGCGCCGAACGCCGCAGCGACTGCGGTCATCGCGGCCAGACCGAGGGCGGAACCGACCTGGTAGTTCGTGTTGACGATGCCGGCTGCGAGGCCGCTTTCCTCCGGGTCGGCCGAGGACAACGCCATCCCGAGCGAGGGGATGAATGCCATCGCCATGCCGGCGGCGGCGACGAGGCTGGCGCCCAGTACGTCGGCGGTGAAGCTGCCGTCGGGGCGGATGAACGACAGCCAGACCAAGCCTCCGGACAGGGTGGCGAGCCCCGCAACCGTCATGGCCTTCGGGCCGAACCGGGCGATGAGCCGCGGAGCGGCGACGACCATCCCGACCATGATGGTCACGGTCAACGGAAGCAACGCCGCACCACTGGCGAATGCCCCCAGGCCGAGGACCTGCTGGAGGTAGAGGTTGAGGAAGAAGAACATCGGAATCCAGGCGGCACCGAGCATGAACTGCGCGGCGTTAGCGGCGGCGAGGTTCGGTGCCGAGAAGATGCCGAGGCGCATCAGCGGTTCGCGCAGCCTGGCCTGAAGGGCGACGAACAGGCCGAGCAGGGGGAGTCCGCCGAGTCCCGCGACCAGCGTCGAGGTGGAGGCCCACCCTTCTTGCGGGGCACGCACGACGGCGAACACGACGGCGGCGAGCCCGGCCGTGACGGTGGCAGCGCTGACGATGTCCAGCGACCCGCGTCGAGTCGCCCC
The DNA here is from genome assembly GCF_056401085.1 of Nocardioides sp. P4_G4. Classification (NCBI taxonomy): domain Bacteria; kingdom Bacillati; phylum Actinomycetota; class Actinomycetes; order Propionibacteriales; family Nocardioidaceae; genus Nocardioides; species Nocardioides sp. P4_G4. The sequence goes on along the minus strand of NZ_JBFUKA010000142.1, from coordinate 9,852 downwards.
TGAGGGCATGACGGAACGGGTGAGCACGACCACCGCGACGGCCAGGGGGACGTTGATGAAGAACACCCACGGCCAGGACGCGTACTCGGTGAGGACGCCGCCGAGGAACACGCCAGCGGTCCCGCCGGCCGGTGCCGCGGCGCCGTACAGGGCCAGCGCCTTCGTGAGCTCCTTCGGCGAGGAACCGAAGGTCATGAACAGCAGGGTGAGCGCGGCTGGGGCGATGAGCGCAGACCCAGCGCCTTGCACGCTGCGACCGACGAGCTCGACCGGGACGTTGCCCGCAAAACCCGCCAAGAGTGACCCGGCGGCAAGGACGACCCAGCCGGTGGTGAAGATGCGGCGCGCCCCGAACAGGTCAGAGAGGCGACCGCCGAGAAGCAGGAGACCGCCGAAAGCGACGACGTAGGCGTTGAAGACCCAACTGAGCCCCTGCGGAGTGAACCCGAGGTCGCGCTGCATCTTCGGCAACGCGACGCCGATGATGGAGGTGTCCATGATGACCATGAACTGCGCCGCAGCGATGACGCCCAAAGCAACCCATCGGCGGCTGCTTCGGGCTTCCCCGGCGGAAGGCGTTGTAGACATGACGTGCCCTTCTGTAGTGCGGTCTAGCCGTAGTCGGCTCTGACACCACGGTCACGGGGACCGCTTGCTGACTGCTGTCTCATTCCTGTCGTCCGTCTGGCGTCCGTCCCCGTCGCCCTCCAAAGCGCCCGCCGAAGCGTCCATGGCGGCCTCGGCTAGCTGGGGGACGTAGGTGGAGCCGGCAAACGCGGCGAGGACATCGGCCAGCTGCATTGAGCCCGACAGATGGACCGTGCAGTCGCTCGCGTTGGCGCTTACGGTCTGCACACCAGGGATGTCACGGACCAGGCCAGTCACTTCGCGAACGCAACGACGGCAGCCCATGCCGGCAACAACCAGATGGATGTGACGCATGTCGGACCCACTCCTTGAGACTCCTCCGCTCTGACCTGGTCAGCGTGGGGGGTAGGACTGTCCGCCCGCTGTCCAACTCCTCGGGCCGCCTGCGGGCCCGCCCACAGCTGGTCACGACCGAGGACGGGACTCTCGGGCCGGCGTAGCTCAGCGGCAACAGCGGCAACGGGGTCGACGAGGGCGTTGAGCGCGACGGGGGCAATGCCCTCCTAGCAGCCCCTGCTCCCTGCCCGACGGGACCCTGCATCTCTTACGTCTACGGGCAGCGACATGGCTGCAGCTCCCGGACGTGCGCCAGTTGTCCAGGGAGTGCTGGAGCGGACAGCGCCCGGACAGTCACCGGCAAGGCCGTCGACTGAACCTGAGCACCACAAGCGGCGGCCCCAACGTGCAGCCGCCCCACCCGAGACAACGAAGGAAGTGCTCGACATGGTTGCTGCACCCTCCACCGACGCGGCCGGCCGAGCGACTTCGACAGTCCCGGCTCACGACGACGACAGCGCAACGGTCCGAACTTCAGCCCAGGGCCGGCGGGCCCGTCCGAACACCACGTCGCCCTCCAAGAAGGCGAAGCGACGCCTCGGCCGCATCGTCGTCGGCTCCCTCGTAGGCGGGCTCCTCGCCGCGACGGGTCTCGCGGCCCTGCCGATCATCCCGGCCGAACCGAGCGAGCTCACGGGAGCGGTGCTCTGCGGGTTCGCCCTAGGGTGGACGATGCTCGCCGCGCTCTCGAGCCGGTTCACCGACCAGCCGCAGCGCTGGGCGCGGGTCCCAGCACTGGTCATGGGTCTGAGCGGGCTGACGCTAGCCACGTTCGGCGCCAATGCCGACGACGCGCTCAGCTGGGTGTGGCCGCCAGCCGCCATCGCACTGAGCGTCTGGATGGTCTTGCGCATCCGACGAGACCTGGGCAGCCGGCTCGGACGCTGGCTCCTCTACCCGACAGTCGTACTCCTCGGCGTCGTCTCACTCGGAGCCGGAACTGACGTAATTCTCTCCGCAGCCGCACCGCAGCCACCGATGCCCGGCCGGCTGGTCGACGTGGGGGGACACCGCCTTCACCTGAACTGCACCGGCTCGGGTAGCCCCACCGTCGTGCTCGAGCCAGGTGCGGGCATGTCGTCCTCAACGCTCGGCTGGGTAGCGCCCGCCGTGGCCCGTGAGACCCGCGTCTGCGTCTACGACCGCGCCGGACGCGGATGGAGCGACCCAGCCGACACCACCCAGGACGCCACCCAGATCGCCGCCGACCTTCACACGCTGCTCCACCGTGCAGGCGAACCCGGCCCCTACGTGCTGGCTGGTCACTCCTTCGGGGGCCTGTACAGCCTCACCTTCGCCGCCCAGTACCGCAACGATGTAGCCGGGATGGTGCTGATCGACTCCACCGCACCGGCGTCGTCGTCGAACCAGCCGCCCACCTCCACTGCCGCGCCCACACGCTCGGGCGGCTCGATGGACCGCATCTCAGCTCTTCTGTCCCAAACCGCGCGCTTCGGTCTGATGCGGCTAGTCGTCGGTGCCAGCGGAGCGACCCTGCCGCCGGCTTCTGAGGACGCAGCACGCGCGAGCTCCGTGACCAGTCAGCACCTGCACAGCACCATCGACGAGTACCTCCAGGGAGGTGCCTCCGCGAAGGAAGCCGCCGCGCTCACCACCCTCAACGACGAACCCCTGTACGTGCTGACCGCCGGTGAGGGCAGCAGCCCGGGCTGGATGGCGAAGCAGAACCAGCTCGCCACCCTGTCCACCAACAGCGCCCACCACGTCGTCACCGGCGCATTCCACGTCGACCTGCTCATCGAGCAACGTGCCGCGGCTGCCACCTCCCAGGCCGTCCTCGACGTCGTCGCGTCCGTGCGCACTGGGACGCCCCTCGAGAAGTGACCGATCGGTCCCTGCACAGACGGTCCCCGCGCACCCCGAACCCGAGCCGGACCGCTCCCTGAACCCGCTCGAACCCACTTGAACCTGCCTGAGCCCCATCCGAGCCGCATCGAAGGAGTCAACCCCGCATGGCCCGAACTAGCACCACCACCGCAGCCTCCGCGAACACCGCACGCCGCGCGACGACCACATCGCACGAAACGACTGCCGCGCTCGGCACGGTCGCATGGACCGAAGCCACCCGCGGGTGGCTCAGCACCTCGGAACGACGCATGCTGTTGCGTCCCCTCGCCGCAGCCCATCTGCGCAATGTCGTTGGCCGAACCCGCCTGGCGCTGCACCTCCACCCCGGCCGCCATGCCCACGTAGCGCCGGAGCGCTTGGAGCCCCCACGCACGGTCCTCGCCCAACGAGCCGAAGAAGCCGCCGCTCGCCGACTGCCACCCGTACTGCTGCACCACAGCCGTCGGACCTACCGCCTCGGCCTGGCGCTGGGAGTCGTCGCCGGCATCGACGTCGACGAAGAGCTCCTCTACGCCGCGGCCATGCTGCACGACACAGGCCTCCTGACCTCGAAAGGAGACGCAGACTTCACCCTGGAAAGCACCCGACTGACACGGGACGTGGCCGCACAGGTCGGACTCCCCGACGACGCCACCACCCTCATCCTCGACGCCATCACCCTGCACCACAGTCCCGGTGTCGGCCCCGAACACGGGGCCGTCGCCCAGCTGCTCTCAGCAGGTGCCGCCATCGACGTCACCGGGCTGCACGCGTGGCAGCTGCCCGACGCTGTCCTCACCGACACCGTGGCGCGCCACCCTCGGGAAGACTTCAAGAACGCCTTCATCGAGGCATTCGGCAAGGAAGCTGCGCGCGTTCCTGCGGGCCGCGCCGCGTTCCTTCACCGCTACGGCGCGTTCGCCGCAGCCATCCGACTCGCCCCATTCGCCGAGTAGCCCCCTTCAGGACATCCGATGAACAGCATCCCCACTCGCCGCACCCGACCGGGCGCCCGACGCGAGCCCTCCCGACCCACCGCACCCGGACGAAGCGCCAAGAAGCGCAGCGCGCCGGCGCTTGTGGCCCTCCGGTCTGTCACGTTCGTCGGGCTGGCCGCGGCCACCCTCGGCGGCCTCGCATTCGCCGGCTACCGGGTCACTGCGGCGCAAAACAAGCTGCCCTACTCCAGCGATGCCCTTCCTTCAGCTGCGGCTCCAGACGAACCGGCGCCCGGCACCCTCGTCGTCGCCGTCGTGCTGGGCACCTCGGCCACCGTCGCCACCGACGCGATGGGCCCGTACGAGGTCTTTGCCCGCTCCTCCCGCTTCAGCGTCTACACGGTTTCCGACCAACCCGGACCTGCCGACGTTGAAGGTGCGCCCACCATCCTCCCTGACTACACGTTCGCGGAGGTCAACGCGCGCGCCGACCTCAGGCCCGTCGTCGTCGTCGTCCCCGCAGTCGCAGACCCCACAGGCGCGGCCGAACGACCAACACGGGACTGGGTCCTCCGCCAGCACGAGCAAGGCGCACACATCCTGAGCGTGTGCGCGGGTGCGCGCCTCGTCGCTGAAACCGGACTCCTCGACGGCCGCACCGCCACCAGCCACTGGTCTCGCCTCGCCGCCCTCCGCGACCGACACCCTGAGACGACCTGGGTAGCCGGACAGCGGTTCGTACGTGACGGTGACATCACGACCACGGCCGGCATCACCTCCGGCATCCCCGGCGCTCTCTCCGTCATCCACGACCTCGCGGGCACCACCGAGGCGCAAAGGGTCGGAGGCGAGGTCGGGTACCCCGGCTGGTCCCCCGACGGGCCAACCAGCATCCCGGTGCAGTCCTGGAGCTTCGCGGACCGGCCTGTCGTGCTGAACTCCCTCCTTCCGTGGCTCCGTCCCACGATCGCCATCAGCCTCGAGAACGGGGTCGGGGAGATCGACACCGCCAGCGTGTTCGAGGTGTACAGCAACTCCGCGGCCGCCCGCACCCTCGCTGTGAGCCCGACCGCGCTCGTCGAGACGGCGCACGGCCTCCGCCTGCTCACGCTCTCAGAGCAGCAGGCACCAGACGTCGACGCGACGCTGCGTCCCGGCGTCACAGGCCCCAGTGGTCGAGCTGGGTTCGACGGCGCGCTCGAGCAGCTCGCCGGCACGCAGGCGACGAGCGAAGTCGCCGCAACCCTGACCCGGCCCCTGACCAGAACTCCGAGCTCGCGCCGAGCGACTACCGCCGGAAGTGTGGGCTGGTCTTCACCGGATCTGCTACCCCAAGGTCGCGGCGACCATCGGGGACCTTCAAGCGGCAGGGTCGGATGCTGGTTCGGCCTCCGACCCAACGGCGTATCCGGCAACGGGCGAGACGTTGTCGACCGCGGTCATGTCTGGTGCGCCTCGCCTCAGGGGACGGCCCCGCGTCGGTGTTGCCTGGACCGGGATGGACGGGGCGGCTCAGACCGGCGGTTGGGGGTCGTACTGGATGGCTCGGCGGACCTCGCGGGCGCGCTCTCGACCAACGAGCCTGGCCACCAAGTGGAGCGCCATGTCGATGCCGGCACTCACCCCGGCGCTGGTGATGAGGTCGCCGTCATCGACGAAGCGGGCTTCGGGGCGGAGCAGGATGGACGGGTCGAGCTCGGTGAGCAGGTCGACGTTCTCCCAGTGAGTGGTGGCTGGACGCCCGGCCAGGAGACCTGCGGCGGAGTACACCAACGCGCCCGTGCACACGCTGGCCATCAGTTCGACCGAGGCACGCTGCCCGCGGATCCACGCCAAGTGGTCTGAGTCGCGCATCAACGGGCGGGTGCCTTGGCCGCCGGGATGGATGAGAACGTCGAGTGCCGGCATCGTGTCGAAGGAGTGGTGCGCGCCGAGGGTGAGTCCCTTGGCGGCCAGGACCGGCCGCCCGTCGCGGGAGATGCACGAGATGCTCCAGCCGTCCTTCGGGTAGTGGAGGGTCCAGTAGGACAGCACCTCCCAAGGTCCGACGGCGTCGAGCTCCTCAACGTCGTCGAAGAGCAACAGGCCGATGTGCCGTCGCTCGGTCGGCTCGGTCGGCTCTGTCGCAGCGGGGTTCGTCATTGCTAGGTCTCCGTTTCGGTGGGGCCGGCGGCGGGTAGAGCCCGCGCTCCTGCGACGGGTGTCGTGCTGTGGTCAGGTGTTGTTCGGGTGCTTGAGCGCTGTTGCTGCGCAGAGCCGGTCGCTCATGGCCTCTTCGGCTGGCGCTTGATCTTGACGTCGTCCAAGCAGACGGCTGACACGGTCAACGGTTTGTGGGTGATGCCTCGCGTCTGGAGAAAGTGCGCTGCGAGGAGCTCGCCTTCCACCTCGGCGGCCTCGTCGGCCTCCGCGGCGGAATTTTCCGAGATGTCGAGGAGGTAGCGCAGGGTGAACCGGGTCAGCGTGGGCGAGTAGGTGAACGTGCCGGCCGGGGTGAACGCCGCGAGCAATAGGTCATGCTCCGCCTGCTCGGCTTGCAGCTGAGCGCGGACAGTGGGGCTCAGGTCAGCGAACTGACCGACCACCTGCACGCGGTACGCCTTGGTCACGACGCCCTTCCTTCCAGCTGTTGACCGCAGTGGGCCGGAACAGCGGTTGCCGCGACCGGCCCGGTCGGCCCGACGGCCCCCGCCCACACGGCGGGCTCAGTCATCGCCCGCAGCGGCCGCGGATGCTTGACTCTGCTCACGCAGCCAGTCCCGCAGCACGGTGTTGATCCGGATGCCGAGCTCTACCTGCGGGGCGAACGTTTCCGGCTCGGACGCTGCTCGCATCTCGGCTCGCAGCTCCTCCAGGGCGGCGAGCTCCTGCTCGACGTGCGCGAGGTCGCGCTCGTAGGTCGTCTGCCTGTCTGCCGAACCCAGCAGCGGCGTGAGGAACAGCCGCAACCCGCTCTCGCTGCGCTGGGACCGGTCAGGCTCCACCTCTACGAGCCACTGCCGCAGCTCGGCGCGGCCGGCTTCGGTGATCGCGTAGGTCTTGCTACCGCGTGGCCCGTGGCCGACCACCTCCACCAGGTCGGCGGCCTCGAGCTTGGCCAGTTCGGGGTAGATCTGGCTGTGCCGCGCCTGCCAGGAGTTCCGCAGCGACCGGTCGAAGGTCTGGGTCAGCTCGTAGCCGGTAGAGGGACGCCGAGCCAACAGCCCGAGCACCGCGAATCGCAAAGCCATGTGCACACCCTAACATCATCATGTAACAATTGACATGTCCATATAGACATGTACAGTGCGATATGTGGCCGGTGTCGCACCCCCCGTAGCCCTCTGGCGGCATCGGCCGACCCACCTCACGCTCGACCAGAGAGACAGCCATGTCCCCCCAAGCAGACACCACACCTGATACCGCGCCGACCCGCGAGTCCCACGCGGTCCCAGCCAGCAACGCGGCCGACAACCCAGCCGTTGCTCTCGCTGGCGACGACCGAGGGCCCATCACCATCGAGTACGAGACCTTCGGCGACCCCGGGAACCCGGCCGTGCTGCTCGTGATGGGCTTCGGGACTCAGATGCTCGGCTGGGACGTCGCCTTCTGCCGCATGCTGGCCGCGCGCGGCCGCTACGTCATCCGGTACGACAACCGCGACTGCGGCCTCTCCACCAAGCTGGACGAGCACCCGGTCCATCTTGGCGACTTCATCGCAGCCGTGACCTCCGGCGACTTCGAGCGCGCTGTCGCGATGGCGCCGTACTCGCTGCGGGACATGGCTGCCSATGGCATCAGCGTGCTCGACCAGCTCGGCGTCGCCCGCGCCCACGTGGTGGGGTCCTCGATGGGCGGCATGATCGCGCAGAAGATGGCGATCGAGTTCCCCGACCGCGTGCTGTCGTTGACGTCGATGATGTCCTCGACCGGTGAGCCGGAGTACGGCCAGCCGACGCCGGAGGCGCAGCAGGTGCTGTTCGCCTCACGGCCTGCCGACCGGGACGGGTACGTGGCCGCGGCAGAGCGCGAGCTGGTGTGGGCCTCGCGTCGCTACGGCGACGCGGCACAGCTGCGGATGCTCGCTGAGACCAGCTACGACCGTGCGTACTACCCGGCCGGCGTTCCGCGCCAGCTCGCGGCGATGATCCTCGACGGCTCCCGGGCCGAAGCCCTCACGTCCTTGGACGTGCCGACCCTCGTCGTTCACGGCCTCGACGACACCCTCATCGACCCCAGCGGGGGGCGCCGGACCGCCGAGCTCGTTCCCGGCGCCCGTCTCCTGCTGGTCGAGGACATGGGCCACGACCGCCCGCCCACGCTGTGGCCGCGGCTGCTCGACGCCATCACCGAGCACACCGACCTGAAGTGACGCTCCAAGCAGCGCCTTCGCATCCACGCGTCACCTGGAGCAGATGTGACAACAACCCCTGAAACGCCCCCCGGCGCGTACCTCGACCACAACCTCGAGCCGCGGCGCTCCTGGGCGGTGCTCGCCGTCGCCCTCGCCGCCCAGAGCTTGGTCGTGCTGGACATCTCAGTCGTCAACACCGCGTTGCCCTCCATCGGTCGCGGGCTCGACTTGTGCGGCGCGGAGCTCCAGTGGCTCGCCACCGCCTACCTGATGATGTCCGGCGGTGGCCTTCTCCTCGGCGGCCGCATCGCCGACCTCCTGCCCCGGCGCACGGTGTTCCTCGTGGGCCTTGCCGTGTTCACCCTTGCCTCCCTCGCCAGCGGCTGCGCCCGCAACGGTGCCGAGCTCATCGGCGCTCGCGCACTCCAGGGCGCCGCTGCCGCCTTGCTGACCCCTTCGGCGCTCTCCTTGGTGATGACGACCTACAGCGGCGACCAGCGCAAGAAGGGCCTCGCCTTGTGGGGGGGCGGTCGGCAGCCTCGGCGTCGCGGCGGGGGCCCTGGTCGGCGGCCTCATCACCACCACCGTCGGTTGGGAGTACATCTTCTGGGTCAACGGCCCCGTCGGTCTCGTCGGGCTCCTCGTCGGCGTCCGGGTGGTGCCACGCACGCGCACCTTGCAGGAATCTCCTTCGCCACCAACGGACGCAGAGGAGTGTGCGTGCAACTCCGCCAGCCGGCCAGGGGAATCGAGCCGACGGGCCGCATCCTGCATCACGGCGCAACCCTCACCGTGGCAGACCCGGCCGCGCTGCAGGCACTGCTGGATAAGACCCAGTGACATGCTTGGCCACGATTACTTCGACGACAACGTCAACGACGCTCGCTACTGAGCCGTCGCGTGGATGATCTGCATCCGCTCCTTGGATGACTTCTTGTTGCTCGTCGCGACGACGGTTGCCTCTACGGCATGCACCCTGTGCGTCTGTCACCCTTCATCGAAGTCCGACCGTCGCCGGGCATCAAGCGACGATGAGCAACCGTAGAACCGTCCGCACCCCTGTCGCGGGCGGTTCTGCTTGCGGTTGGCTTGCGGGCGCCCGCTGTCTCGAGCTGGGAATGAGACTTACCCCATTCGGGCCCATGACGCAGTTCGCTGAGGGTTTTACCCTCGAACGAGGTACCTGGCCGCCCGCTATCCCCCAGGCGCGCGCGTTGGGCGCTACACCGCGGACCGTCTCGGGACCCGAGATCCAGGGGCGGTCCGCGGTCGAACTCGGGACACAACGCAAAACCGCCCACGCGCTTCCCGCACCGGCGACTAGGGCTTGACGACCTCGCCAAGGGTTCCGTGGCTCGCCCCACGGCGACCCGAGCGGCATCGATCCCGGCCCACGCTCGAGGGTGACGCGTGAGTGAGCGAGCGGTCGAGCTCGAGCGCGACCGCGAACAAGTCCTGGAGTACCTCGGAGTGGACCGCCTCAACAGTGGACCGCCTCAACAATGCGCTCGCGCTCTCCTCGAGGCGGGCAAGGCGCTCGCTGCGCCGGATCTCGCAGACCTGGCCCYGCGACCCGGGCTGGGTGTAGAGGTCGGTCACCGCCACCTCCACCCAGGACCCGGCGCCGCCGACGTCCGGAGGCAGCGAGCTCATGCGGCCCGCCTCCTCGGGACCACCGTCTCGTCCCGTTCGCACGCCGCCCCCCGCCGCCCCCCGCGCCACCTACCGCTGGTGCCGGGCCGCATGAGC
>NZ_JBFUKA010000141.1:0-6632 GCF_056401085.1 Nocardioides sp. P4_G4 | reverse complement strand
CCCCACCCGAGGTCGGCGCAGCAGGGGTCGCCGCGGCCGGGGCCAGGGTCAGGGCCAGCGAGCCGACGGCCAGGCCGAGTGCGGTGTGGAGGAGCCTCATGTCCGCGAAGATAGGAGCGGATCGGCCTCCGCGTGGTCGTAATGCCCGATTCTTCGCCGGCGCGAGATCATCGGGACATGACCGACCCCACCCCGACGACGACCCGCCGCACCCGCCCGGCGCGTCCGTGGTGGCCCCTTCTCGTCGGGGCGCTCTGGCTCGCGGTCGCCTCGTGGATCTGGATCACGCGCGCGGGCGTGCTCGTGGCCGGGCACCCGGCGTACGCCGTGCTGGTCACGCTGGCCGGGGTCGTCGGGCTGCTCCTCGTGGTCCGTGGCCTGCGGCAGTGGGACCGCCCGCGGCGCTCGCGCCACCCCTGGCTCGCCGCGCTCGGGCGGGTCGGCGGCCTCGTGGCGACGCTGGTGGTCCTCGGGGCCCTGCAGTGGCTGCGACCGTTACCTGCGTCGAGCACGGCGCTGGACGCCATGGACGGCACCTCGCAGGTCCGGGTGGCGTCGACGGCGACCCGGATCACGCTCACCCCGACCGGTGCGACGCCCCGGACCGGGCTGGTCTTCCAGCCGGGCGCGCGCGTCGACCCGCGCGCCTACGTCCCCCWGCTCACCCGGGTGAGTGCCAGCGGGGTCCTGGTCGTGGTGGTCAAGCAACCTCTCGGCATCGGCTTCACGGCGACCGGCGCGCCCGGAGACATCATCGAGGACCATCCCGACATCGAGTCCTGGACGGTCGGCGGGCACAGCCTCGGCGGCGTCGCCGCGTCGTCGTACGTGGAGGACCACGCGGACGAGGTCGACGCCCTGCTCCTGTGGGCGTCCTACCCGCTCGGGTCGCTCGCCGGGCGGAGCAACCTGCTGGTGGCCTCCGTGTCGGGCACCCGCGACGGACTGGCCACGCCCGCCGACATCGAGGCCAGCCGGGCCGACCTGCCCGCCGCCACCACGTTCGTGGCCGTCGAGGGCGCCGTGCACGCGTTCTTCGGTGACTACGGGGCCCAGCCCGGCGACGGGGTCCCGACCGTCACCCGGCAGGACGCGCAGGAGCAGATCGCGGACGCCAGCATCGCGCTCGTCGCCTCGACGTCCTCACCTCCGGCGGAGTCCCCGGCCGGGTGAGCAGGACGGCCGGTCAGGTCCCGATGCCCGCGAGCAGTGCGTCGGCCGCGGCGTACGGGTCCGACTCCCCCGCCACCACGGCGGCCGCGAGACCGTCGAGCTCGGCCCGCCCGTGCACGTCGCCCCACCGCGCCCGCAGCGCGGTGACCGCGATCGCCTCGATCTCGTCGCGGGCCCGGCGGGTACGGCGCCGCTGCAGCTCGCCGCTCGACTCCAGCCACGCGCGGTGCCGTTCGATCTCCGCGACCACGCCGTCGATCCCCTCGCCCCCGGCCGCGACGGTGCTCACGACCGGCGGCCTCCACGCCCCCTCGGGGCGGGAGGCGAGCGCCAGCATCGAGCGCAGGTCACGGCGGACCTGGTCGGCGCCGTCGCGATCGGCCTTGTTGACGACGTAGAGGTCCCCGATCTCCAGGATCCCCGCCTTGGCGGCCTGGATCCCGTCCCCCATGCCGGGGGCGAGCAGCACGAGCGTGGTGTCGGCGAGGCCGGCGACCTCGACCTCGCTCTGCCCCACCCCGACCGTCTCGACGATGATCACGTCGCAGCCGGCGGCGTCGAGCACACGCAGGGCCTGCGGGGTGGTCCAGGCGAGGCCACCGAGGTGACCGCGGGCCGCCATCGAGCGGATGTAGACGCCGGGGTCGGTGGCGTGGTCCTGCATCCGGACCCGGTCGCCGAGCAGGGCGCCGCCGGAGAAGGGCGAGGACGGGTCGACGGCCAGCACGCCGACCCGCTTGCCGGCGGCACGCAGCTCGCCGACGAGCGCGTTGGTCGAGGTGGACTTGCCGACCCCCGGGGAGCCGGTGATGCCCACGACCTGGGCGTGCCCGGCATGAGGAGCGAGTCCCGCCATCACCTCACGGAGCAGCGGCGACTCGTCCTCCACGAGGGAGATGAGCCGCGCGACGGCCCGGGCGTCGCCCTCCCGGGCCCGCGAGACCAGGTCGGGGACCGACGCCGTCGTACGACGCCGTCCCCGGCCGGGACCCGCGGTGGCGAGGGCCCCCGGCCGGGCCGGGCCCGGGGTCACGCCTGCGGGACCCGGATGATCAGCGCGTCACCCTGGCCGCCGCCACCGCACAGGGCCGCGGCGCCGGTGCCGCCACCGCGGCGCTGGAGCTCCAGGGCCAGGTGCAGCACGATGCGAGCGCCCGACATGCCCACCGGGTGGCCGAGCGCGATGGCCCCGCCGTTGACGTTGACCTTCTCCTCGCTGATGCCGAGCTGGCGCGACGACTCGATGCCGACCGCGGCGAAGGCCTCGTTGAGCTCGAAGAGGTCGATGTCGGAGACCGAGATGCCCTCCTTGGCCACGGCCTTCTCGATGGCCCGGGCCGGCTGGAGCTGCAGGGTCGAGTCGGGGCCGGCCACCTGCCCGGAGGCGCCGATCTCGGCGAGCCAGGTGAGGCCGAGCTCCTCGGCCTTGGCCTTGCTCATCACGACGACGGCGCAGGCGCCGTCGGAGATCTGGGAGGCGGAGCCGGCGGTGATGGTGCCGTCCTTGGACACCGGGCGCAGGCCGGAGAGCGACTCCACGGTCGTGTCTGCGCGGATGCCCTCGTCCTGGCTGATGGTGACGTCGCCCTTGCGGGACGGGATCGTCACCGGGACGACCTCGTCGTCGAAGACGCCGTTCTTCCACGCCTGCGCCGCACGCTGGTGCGACTGCGCCGAGAACGCGTCCTGCTCCTCGCGGGTGAGGTTGGTGCCGGCCGAGTTGGAGCCCTCGGTGAGGTTGATCATCGCCTGGTCGGTGAACTGGTCGTGGAGGGCGTCGTAGGCCATCGAGTCCACGAGCGCCGTGTCGCCGTACTTGAAGCCGGAGCGCGAGCCGGGCAGCAGGTGCGGCGCCCGGGTCATCGACTCCATCCCGCCGGCGACGACGATCTCGTGCTCGCCGGCGCGGATCAGCTGGTCGGCCAGCGCGATGGCGTTGATGCCCGAGAGGCAGACCTTGTTGATCGTGATGGCCGGGACGTCCATGGGGATCCCGCCCTTGACGGCGGCCTGACGGGCGGTGATCTGGCCGGTGCCGGCCTGGATGACCTGGCCCATGATCACGTAGTCGACCTGCTCGCCGGACACCCCCGCCTTGTCCAGGGCGCCCTGGATGGCGACCCCGCCGAGGTCGGCGGCGGACTGGTCCTTGAGGCCTCCCAGGAGGCGACCGATGGGGGTACGGGCCCCGGCGACGATGACGGAACTGGACATGAGGGCGGCCTCCCGGCGACGTGAGCGATCTGTCGGACGTGCTCTGTTCGTGACGATACCGCCGCCCCGCGCGCGCGGCGTCCGGGGTGGCGGGGATCACGCCGCGCACCGCGCGACACCTGCCACGATGTCGGCCATGACCGCACCCCTCGAGATCCCCGAGCACCTGTTCACCGCGATCGACCACGTGGGCATCGCCGTGCCCGACCTGGACGTGGCGATCGCCTACTACCGCGACACCTTCGGCATGCACGTGGCCCACGAGGAGACCAACGAGGAGCAGGGCGTGCGCGAGGCGATGGTCGCCGTGGGCGACTCCGGCTCGCACATCCAGCTCCTCGCGCCCCTCTCGGAGGAGTCCACGATCGCCAAGTTCCTGGACCGCAACGGCCCCGGCCTGCAGCAGCTGGCCTACCGGGTCACCGACGTGGAGGCCGTCTCGGCCATCCTGCGGGAGCGCGGGGTGCGCCTGCTGTACGACGCCCCGCGACGCGGCACGTCCGAGAGCCGCATCAACTTCATCCACCCCAAGGACGCGGGCGGGGTGCTCGTCGAGCTCGTCGAGCCGGCCCCGATCGCCCACTGACCCGGTGGGAGCCCTCGTCACCGGTGCCGGCCGGGGCCTCGGAGCCCGGATCGCCACCCTGCTGGCCGAGCGGGGCCACGTCGTGCACGTCACCGACGTGGACCTCGAGGCGGCCACGGCGGTCGCGGCCCGCATCGGCTCCGGCGCCTTCGCCTCCCGCCTCGACGTCCGGGACGCGGAAGCGTGCGACGCGGCGGCCACGGCGACCGTCGAGCGGACCGGCTCGCTCGACGTGTGGGTCAACAACGCCGGGGTGCTCGTCACCGGGCCGGCGTGGGAGCAGACGCCGGAGCAGCGTCGCCTGATGGTCGAGGTCAACGCCCTCGGCGTCGTCAACGGCACCGTGAGCGCCATCGGCGCGATGCGGGGGTCCGGTCGGGGCCACGTCGTCAACGTCGCCTCGTTGGCCGGCCTGGTGGCCGTCCCGGGCGAGGGGGTCTACGCGGGCTCCAAGCACGCGGTGCTGGGCTTCAKCCTCAGCACGGTCGCCGACCTGCGCCTGGCCGGGCTGGACGGCATCCGGATCAGCTGCGTGTGCCCCGACGGCATCTGGACCCCGATGCTGCACGACAAGCTCGACGACCCGGGCGCCGCGCTCTCCTTCTCCGGGACCCTGCTGACCGTCGACCAGGTGGCTCACGCGGTCGCCGGGGTCCTCGACCGGCCCCGGCTGGTCACCGCGGTGCCCCGCTGGCGCGGGGCCCAGGTGCGCGTCGTGGACGCCTTCCCGCGGCTCGGGCAGCACGGTCTGGCGCTCGGGGTGCTCCTCGGTCGGCGCACCCAGCGACGCCTGCGACGGCGCGGCGTTTCCCCACCTCGTCGTGGTAACTACGTCACACCTCTCGCCACTGCTGGTTACTGACCGGTACCTTCGCACCCGATCGCGACACCGATGCCTCACCACGACAGCCTCACCAGGGAGACACACGTGCACACCATCCTCGAAGCCATCCAGTCCGGAGACGCCACGTCGGACGACTTCGCCCACCTCGAGCTCCCCGAGTCCTACCGCGCGGCCGTGGTCCGCAAGGACGAGGTCGACATGTTCGAGGGCCTGGCCGCTCGTGACAAGGACCCCCGCAAGTCGCTGCACGTGGACGAGGTCGCCCTCCCCGAGCTCGGTCCCGGCGAGGCCCTGGTGGCCGTGATGGCCTCCGCGATCAACTACAACACGGTGTGGACCTCGATCTTCGAGCCGGTCTCCACCTTCGGCTTCCTCGAGCGCTACGGCCGCCTCTCCCCGCTGACCAAGCGCCACGACCTGCCCTACCACGTCGTCGGGTCCGACCTGGCCGGCGTGGTGCTCAAGACCGGCGTGGGCGTCAACGCCTGGAAGCCCGGCGACCAGGTCGTCGCGCACTGCCTCTCGGTCGAGCTCGAGGGCCCCGACGGCCACAACGACACGATGCTCGACCCCGAGCAGCGCATCTGGGGCTTCGAGACCAACTTCGGCGGCCTGGCCGACATCGCCCTGGTCRAGTCCAACCAGCTCATGCCCAAGCCCGACCACCTCACGTGGGAGGAGGCCGCCTCCCCCGGCCTGGTCAACTCCACCGCCTACCGCCAGCTGGTCTCCAAGAACGGCGGCGACATGAAGCAGGGCGACAACGTCCTCATCTGGGGCGCCTCGGGCGGCCTGRGCGGCTTCGCCACGCAGTACGCCCTCAACGGCGGCGCCACCCCCGTCTGCGTCGTCTCCAACGAGGAGAAGGCCGCCATCGCCCGCTCCATGGGCGCGGAGCTGATCATCAACCGCTCCGAGGAGGACTACCGCTTCTGGAACGAGGAGGGCACCCAGCAGGACCCCAAGGAGTGGAAGCGCTTCGGCGCCAAGATCCGTGAGCTCACGGGCGGTGAGGACATCGACATCGTCTTCGAGCACCCCGGGCGCGAGACCTTCGGCGCCTCCGTCTACGTCACCCGCAAGGGCGGCACCATCACCACCTGCGCCTCCACGAGCGGCTACATGCACGAGTACGACAACCGCTACCTGTGGATGAACCTCAAGCGCATCATCTCCTCGCACTTCGCCAACTACCGCGAGTCGTGGGAGGCCAACCGCCTCATCGCCAAGGGCATGATCCACCCCACCCTGTCCAAGACCTACAGCCTCGAGCAGGTCGGCCAGGCCGCCCTCGACGTCCACAAGAACGCCCACCAGGGCAAGGTCGGCGTCCTGTGCCTGGCCCCCGAGGAGGGCCAGGGCGTGCGCGACCACGAGATGCGCGCGAAGCACGAGGACGCCATCAACCGCTTCCGCGGCGTCTGAGAAGACATTCATCACCCCGGTTCGCGGATCGTTTCCGCGAGCCGGGGTGTGTTTGTCCCCGGGCATCGGACAGACTGGGCCGACCGCAGACTTCACCGCAGATCGACGCAGAGAGTGGGTGCTCCACCATGAGCCGCGACCAGGGACTGTCCATCTTCGACGAGGAGCCGGACAACGACGCCGAGCTCCCCGGAGGGACGACCGGCGAGGCCGTGAGCGACTCCACCGCCGGCTCGAAGGGCGGTGCCGCCGACGCGTCCGCGGCCGAGTCGACGCAGGTGATGCCCACCGTGCCTCCGGCCGACGAGACCCCGACCACGCGGACCCGCGCCGCGGCCCCCGCGGCGCCGGCGTCCTCCTCGCGCCCGGCGCCCGCCCCTGCGGCAGCGC
>NZ_JBFUKA010000140.1:0-7092 GCF_056401085.1 Nocardioides sp. P4_G4 | reverse complement strand
CCGCGGGCCGGGCCGGCGACGGGCCGCGGGCGCCCGCCGGCGGCGATCCGAGCCGGCGTCCACGCGTCGTCGACGACCCCGTCACGGTCCACGCGCAGCGACAGGACGCCGGTGTCGGGCTGGCGGTCGTGGTACCAGAGGAAGTTGCCGAGCCCGTAGCCGACATAGGTGTCGCCCGACCAGCCGGCGCCGCCCAGCACGTGGGCGTGGCTGCCCACCACGACGTCGGCCCCGGCCTCGGCGAGCTGGCGGGCGAGGAGCCGCTGCCGCTGCGTGGGGCAGGACTGGTACTCGCGTCCCCAGTGCAGGTAGACGACGACGACGTCGTCGACCGCGGCGGCCGAGCGGACGGCCCGCAGCAGCGCTGCCGGCTCGGCCTCGCGCGCGGCGGCCACGCCCGCGTTGTCGGACCCGGCCGCCCACACGTCGCTGCTGCCCTCGCGGAACACCGAGTCGGCCGCGAGGAAGGCGAGGTCGATCCCGCCCTTCGTCACCCGGTACGGCCTGAAGGCCGCGGCCTCGTCGCTGCCGGCGCCGACGACCTCCACCGTGCCGCGAGCGGCGGCGAGCGTGTCGGCCAGCCCGGCGGCACCGTAGTCGCCCACGTGGTTGTTGGCGACGCTCACCACGTCGACACCGGCGCCGGCGAGCACGTCGAAGGCACGGTCGGGGGCCCGGAAGTGGTAGCGGTCGTCGGCGGCCTCGAGCTCCTTGGGGTCGCGACGACGCCGATCGGTGACCGCGGTCTCCAGGTTGAGCATCGCGACGTCCGCGTCGCGCAGCGTGGCGGCGATCGGTCCCAAGCCGCCACCGGGACGCCGCAGCAGCCGCCGGAGGTGGGCCTCGAAGTGCACGTCGCCCGCGAAGGCCAGGGTGATCTCACCGGAGGCCTCGTCGAGGGTGGCCGCCTCGCGCGGCGCGGCGTCCGGAGCGTCCGGCGGATCGGGTGCGGTCGAGGTGCAGCCCGCCGGGACGAGGAGGACGACGAGCGCGGCCGCGAGCGCGATCCCGTTCCCTGGTCGCCGCACGTCTGCCCCGTCCCTCGCCCGTGTACCCGATTGTGCCGGTGAGGTGGAAACGGGGCCGCACGCACGAGCGGTCCACGAGCGATCGCCGGGCGATCTCCGGGTGCCGTAACCGGGTGGACAGTCGCGGGGCACGGGTGGACTCTGGAGTCGCGAGTCTCGGGTTCTCGGCGATCGGAGGCGGCATGGGCTCACTCCCCCGTCCCGACCTGCCACCCGGCCCGCACCACGACCTCGTCGCAGCCCTCCACGACCTCCACCACCACGCCGGCTGGCCGTCCCTGCGCACCCTCGCCCGGGAGGCCGGGGTCTCCCACACCACTGTCTCCAAGACGTTCTCCTCACCGGCGACCCCCACGTGGGGCACCCTCGAGCTCCTTGTCGAGGCCATGGACGGCGACCCCACCACCTTCCACGACCTCTGGCTCGCCGCCACCACCGATCCCACCGACGGCACCGGTCCCACCAACGGCACCGGTCCCACCGAGCCTCGGATCGCCGGACGCACGCTCGAGCTGGCCGGCGTACGACACCATCTCGAGACCGGCAGCGGACTCCTTCTCGTCACCGGCGAGGCCGGTATCGGCAAGACTCGGCTGGTCGACACAGCCACGCATGCCACCGCGACCTTCGTCGCGACCGGTCACTGCCTGCCCTTGGCTGCGGAGGTGCCCTTCATGCCGATCGCGGACCTCCTCCGCGAGGTCAACCGGGTGGAGGAGGGCCACTGGCTCGGGGCGGTGCTCGACGACGCGTCGAGCTTCGTCTCCGACTCCCTCGCACGTCTGCTGCCCGAGCTGGACGGGTCGGGTAGGCCCCCGCCGGCGGGTGATGACGCCTGGGCACGTCAGCGGCTCTTCGCCGCGCTCGGCCTGGCGCTCGCCGCACTGAACCGGTCGCGTCCCCTGGCGCTGCTCCTGGAGGACCTGCACTGGGGCGACCCCGCCACCTTGGACCTGGTGGAGCACCTCGTCGTCCACGACCCTGACATCGCCATCGTCGGCACCTGGCGCAGCGACGATGGCGCRACGCCGGCCGACAGGACCGAGTGGTGGACGCGGATGCGTCGCCGGTCGAACGTCGACACGCTCGAGCTGGCACCGCTGGACCGCGACGGCACGGCCGCACTGCTCGCCCTGCTGCAGGAGGGGACCCCGAGCGACGAGATGGTCGACCGGATTCACCGCAGGGCCCTCGGCCAGCCGCTCTTCATCGAGCAGCTGGCTGCGCAGATCGACGACGACGCACCGCTCCCCCGGCTGCTCGGTGACCTGCTCGACCGACGCCTGGACGGCCTGGGCGAGTCGGCGCGCGTCGTGGCGCGCACCCTGGCGATCGCGGACCGCGCGCTCACCGACGCCCAGCTGCGCGAGGTGTCCTCGCTGCAGCAGGGGCCGCTGGCGGACGGGTTGCGGGAGCTGGCGGCCCGGCGCCTGCTCGCGGCGCCCGGGCTCGACGTCCAGCTGCGACACCCGCTGCTCGCCGAGGCCGTGCGTCGCAGCACCGTCCTGCCCGAGGCCATCGAGGCCCACCGCGTCATGGGAGCCGCCATGGGTGGGTGGAAGGAGGTACCGGCAGCCGAGGTTGCGTCCCACTGGCAGGCGGCGGACCAGCCCGACCGGGAGATCGAGTGGCGGATCCTCGCGGCCGAGCAGGCACATGCCCGGTTCGCCACCCGCCAGGAGGCGGACGCGTGGCTGCGCGTGATCGCGCTGTGGGAGGAGAGCCCACTCTCGGTGCGGCACGGTCTCACGCTGTGCCAGGCCTACTGCGCGGCGACCGGCGCGCTGGACGACAGCGGACGGGGTGAGGACGCGGCGGTGCTCATGGAGGAGGCGGCGGTGCGGCTCGCCGGCGTGGCCGGGCTCGATCGGGCTCGACTGTTGACGACGCTGGGGGCCACCCGCGGCTACACCGACTCGCGGGCAGCCATGGAGCTGCTCGAGGAGGCGCTGGCCGAGTACGAGCGACTGCCCACGAGTGCCGCGCAGGCCGATCTCCTGCTCGAGCTGGCCGGTCACCTCCGGCACCAGGGTCGTCCGGCCGACGCCGCCGACCGGGTCGTGCGGGCAGCCGCGATCTGTGAGGACGTCGGGCACGTCGACGGCCACGTGCGGGCCCTCCTGACCCAGGCGTGGCACGAGGTGATGTACGCCGATCCGGCCACCGGCTGGGCGCTGGTCGAGCGTGCGCAGCGCGTGGGACGGGACACCAGCGACCCGTTCCGCGACATCTTCCACGCCCTGGTGGTGACCGACATGCTCCTGAAGACGTCCGCACCCGCCTCGTCGGTCGCGGAGGCAGCCGCCCCCGCGCTCGCGATCGCCCGGGAGTGGGCGATCGACACCTACGTCGTCGCCGCCCTCGCGTCCAACGTCGCCGAGGCCCACCTGCTCGAGGGGCGGCCGTCGCGGGCTGCCGGGCCGATCATGGCGGCCACCCGGGCGCCGATCGACCACGACCACTTCTGGCTCTACCTCGAGCGGGCTCAGATCGAGATGCTCGCGGGCGACCTGGCGGCTGCCGCGACCGGATTCGAGGCTCTGGCTGCCATCCCGCTCTCGTCGTTGCTGAATCGGAGCGAGGTCGTGTACCCGGCTTCGGAGCTCCTGCTCTGGTCGGGCGAGCCCGCCCGGGCGCTCGACCTGCTCACCGGACTGCTCGAACGGCTGCTCCCCACGGAGCTCGACGTCTTCCAGACCGGACTGCTGTCGCGCGCGGCCCGTGCGGCCGCCGACCTCGGACCCGACTGCCCGCGGGCCCCCGACGCGGTGCGGGTCGCCGACCGGCGGGGTTCGCACCGTCGACTGACGGACCTCCGCGCCCGGGCGCGCAGCGACCTCCTCGAGGCCGGCCGGGTGCCCGCCGACCGCCACGCCCATGGGCTCACCTGGACCGCCGAGATGGCCCGGCTCGGCGGCGCCGCCGGTGTCGAGCCCTGGGGCCGGGCGGCCACGGAGTGGGACGCGCTCACCCGGCGCCACGACGCGGCGTACTGCCGCTGGCGCGCCGCCCAGGCCGCACTCCGCGACGGGCAGGGCACCCTGGCCGCACGACTGCTCCGCCGCGCGGCCACCGACGCCCACGAGCACGTCCCGCTGTCCAGCGCGATCGCGGCCACCGCCGCAGGTGCACGATGAGCGCACTCCCCCGCCCCGACCTGCCACCCGGCCCGCACCGCGACCTCGTCGCAGCCCTCCACGACCTCCACCACCGCGCCGGCTGGCCGTCCCTGCGCACCCTCGCCCGCGAGGCCGGGGTCTCACACACCACCGTCTCCAAGACCTTCTCCTCACCGGCGATCCCCACCTGGGGCACCCTCGAGCTCCTCGTCGAGGCCATGGACGGCGACCCCACCACCTTCCACGACCTCTGGCTCGCCGCCACCACCGATCCCACCGACGGCACCGACCCCGGCACCCCCCGGATCGCCGGACGCACCGCCGAGCTGACCGCCGTACGACGCCACCTCGAGACCGGCACCGGCCTCCTCCTCGTCACCGGCGAGGCCGGCATCGGCAAGACAAAGCTCGTCACCACCGCAGCGCAGACCACAGACACCTTCGTCGCCACCGGCCACTGCCTGCCCCTCTCCACCGCCGTTCCGCTGCTTCCGTTCGCCGACGCGCTGCGGCGCGCCTACGAGAGCGACGGCGGCGGCTGGTTCGCCGAAGCACTGGCCCACTCCGCCCCCTATGTCGCGGGGTCGGTCCAGCGGCTCGTGCCCGAGGTCGAGCGCATCGTCGACACCGACCCGCAACCGCAGGACGACTGGTCCGGCCAGCGGCTGTTCGCCGCCGTGGGCGCCACCCTCAAGGCGCTCGGCGACCTGAAGCCCCTCGCCCTCGTCATCGAGGACCTGCACTGGGGGGACGCAGCCACGCTGGACCTGATCGAGCACCTGGCCGCACGCGGACTTCCGGTGCCCGTGCTGGGTTCCTTCAGGACCGACGACCCGCGCACGGCGGACTCCTCGGCCGCGTGGCTGGGACGCGTGCGTCGTCTCGCCACGACTGCCGTGCTCTCCCTGGCCCCGCTCACCAGCGAGGAGACCACCCAGCAGCTGGCCTTGGTGCTCGGCCGGCCGCCGTCGCCGGAGGTCGTGGCGACGGTCCACGAGCGCAGTCGGGGCCTGCCGCTGTTCACCGAGCAACTGGCCGGCGTGGCCGACGCCGATCAACCGCTGCCCGCGCTGCTGGGCGACCTGCTGGAGGCCCGGCTGGTGGGCCTCGGCGAGTCGGCGTGGTCCGTCGCACGGGTGCTCGGGGTCGCAGATCGAGGGCTGCCGGCCGACGTCGTGCGACGCGCGGGCGCCCTGTCCCAGGAGGCAGTGGGCCAGGGACTCCACGAGCTGTCGCGGTGGTTGCTCCTCGCCCCGCACGACGAGCAGGATCTGGCCCAGCTGCGTCACCCCCTGCTCGCCGAGGCGATCCGCCGCCGCCTGGTCGCCGGAGAGGCGGCCGCGCTGCACCGCTGTCTCGCCATCGCCCTGGCCGAGACCTGCGAGCCGGAGCCTGCCGAGGTCGCCACCCACTGGCAGCGTGCAGCCGTCCCCGACCAGGAGGTCGTCTGGCGGATCGCTGCGGCTCGTGCGGCCGCGGACCGCTACGCGGCGAACGAGGAGGCCGAGCAGTGGCTTCGCGTCCTCGAGCTCTACGCGTCGGGGCATCGCGATCCCGGCGGCCCCAGCCTCGGCGAGGTCTACTGCGAGGGGATCGACGCGGTCTGGGACGTGGGGCGCGCCCAAGACTCGATGTGGCTCGTCCAGCAGGCCCTCGAGCACCTCGACGACCTCGCTGATCCGGATGATCTGGCAAGCAAGCCGCGGGCCGACCTGTACTTCCGGGCCGGCGCCCGCAGTATGGGCACGGTCAGCCCGGCGGAGTCGTTGGACCTGGTCGAGCAGGCCATCGACATCTATCGACGTCTCGCGCCGACCACCGAGCTGGCCCTGGCGCTGGCGCGCCGTGCGTCGCTGCTGGGCGCCCGGGGGCGGTGGGACGAGGCCGCGGAGGACATGGCGGCCGCCGCGGACGCGTGCCTCACGATCGGCGACATCAGGACCCTGAGATCGGTTCGCGCCGAGCAGGCCTGGCAGGAGGCGATGCTGGGGGGACGTGACGCAGCGCTCGAGCGCATCGCCGAGGCCGCAGCACTGGTGACGTCCGAGCCCGACCCGACCGGCGACATCCGGCTCGGGGTGTTCGCGACCGACATCATCCTGAAGTGCGGCGGCAGTGCCGGCGACGTCATCGAGGCAGCACGCCGTGGCATGGACGCCGCGCGGACCTGGGAGACGTCCATCTTCGCCGTGGCCCTGCTGAGGTCGAACATCTCGGAGGCGTTGACGCGTGCGGGCGACGTCGCCGCGGCGGCCGCCATCATCGATCCTGCCTGCACCGAGCCCGTGGCGGGCGAGCAGTGGCCGGTCCAGGTCGAGAAGGCACACCTGGACGCCGTACGCGGGCGTCTCGATGACGCCGCCGACCGGGCCGGCTCGGTGGTCATGGCACCCAATCCCTCGTTGGCCTATCGCTTGGAGACGCTGTCGATCTCGGCGGTCATCGACCTGTGGCGGGGGGAGCCTGCTCAAGCCCTCGACGCCCTGCTGCCCCTGATCGACGAGGCCGCATCCACCGGATCCTCGCAGTTCGCCGGACCCCATCTGGTGCTGGCGGCGCGCGCTGCGGCCGACATGGCGGCGTCCGGGACTCGTCCCCGCCCGGGACGTGGGCGTGAGGAGCTCGACGACGAGCTGCGCGGCATCCTGGGACGGATGCAGCCCGTCCCGTTCGGGAGTGCGTCCGTCTTCGCCGATGCCCTGGCCCACGAGGCGTCGTGGCACGCCGAGATGTCGAGGCTGGTCGGAGCTCCTGACCTTGAGCACTGGTCGGACGCTGTGCGCGAGTGGGACCGGCTCCGCCGCCCCCACGACGCGGCGTACTGCCGGTGGCGGGCAGCGCAGGTCGCCCTCCGGGAGGGCCGCGGCACCCTGGCGGCCCGGCTCCTGAAGCGCGCCGCGAGCGACGCGAGCCAGCACGTCCCACTGTCCCGGGCGATCGCAGCC
>NZ_JBFUKA010000139.1:0-7577 GCF_056401085.1 Nocardioides sp. P4_G4 | reverse complement strand
GTCTGGCTCTTCGTACAGGGAAGCAACCAGAGGGGCAGTCAACCAAATAGCGCACGCAACGCTGACAGCCAAAATTACATTGAGATAGAAGATCTGGTCACGCTTGTCCGCTTGCATATCGGGTTCCCGCATGACAGCCATCGACAACCCGAAGTCGCTCAAGACAGCTGCGATTCCAACCACGGCCGTCGCCATCGCGACAACACCGATGTCCGCGGGACTGAGGAGCCGCGACAAGATCACTAGTCCTGCGAACTGTGTCGCCCCTCGAGCGAGTTGTCCCAAGACCATCGCCACTCCGCCACGAAGGGCGGTCTCGCGCAATGCCGCATTGCTGGCTTGACTCACCGAGCGCGCCTGCCGTGAGATTCCAGGATGCCTTGCAAGAACTGTTCCGGCCCAACCGAAGCCATTGCCCAGCGACGCGCCTCGTCAGCTAAAGGCTGAAACAGTTCTGGGTGGTCCAGCACCTTGACCACGTGTTGGGCGAACGGTTCCGCATCCGTATGTATGCCGGCGTACAGGCGGTCCGAGCCAATGCCCTCAGCCCCGACGGGGGTCGACACCACTGGAATACCCCACAGCATCGCTGTGATGGTCTTGAACTTGACACCCGCGCCCAACCGCAGGGGGACCAAGACTAGGCTCGCGCCCCGATACTCCCCGTTCAGAGAATCTAGATACCCAGTCGCTGACACCCGCGTCGATAGCCTGCCCGGCACACCCGCCAAGTATTTGTCACTACCGACGCCAACCAACCTCAGTTCTGCATGCGGTACGGCTCGCTGGACGTGGGGCCAAATATGCCCTAGAAGCCAATCGGCCGCATCCACGTTCTCACGCCGATTGAATGCGCCGACGAAAATGCAGCGCCCTGGAACCTGGCGCAACTCTCGAGACATCTCAGGGTCGTACAACATGGGTGGCACCACAACGACCCGCGAAGTCGCCGCCAGACTGTTGAGAATTCCCGCATCCTTCTCGCTAAACGTCGTAATTCGATTAGCGATTCCCAGCAGCTTCTTCTCTTGACCTTGGGCGACCCACCGCCGCATTAGGTGCAACGGGCGAAGCACGAGTGCCGCATTCGAACCCTCCCGGCGGAGTCGCTGGCTAACTACGTCGTGGGCAACTACCACGATATGAGCCGCTGGCTTCCGCTTTCGGACTTGGTCATGCAAGCCGGCCATTTCAGTCCACTGATACTCAATCACGTCCGCTTCATCGATGATCGGGCTAAGTTCCGGCTGTCGCGAAAGTGCGTGGCGAGCGCCCAGAGGGATTGACAGTGGCATCAAGCGATACTGAATCTTCCTTAGAAGGGCAAAAGCCACCGTTGCGTAAAGTCCACGATAGGCAAGCAAGATCGGCCGGTACTTCGGCCGCACTGAAGTGACAGCATTCCGATTGCGCTCGGAGTCTATCGCTACCACCGTGACATCGGCGTACTCCTGCATTGCCTCAACCGCGCGCAGCAAAAACTCGCCGCCGGCATGATCAATACCGTAGTAGGGCAAACACCGCGAAAAGATCGCGACATTGTACTTAGACATCTCGAGTCCTTGAATATCGTTTACGCATCGTCGATCCGGCAATGGCCCTACGCGTTCACTGTCGCTCGCTCGAATCGCTCCAGCTTCGAAAGCGACCTGCAGACCACGGCACCGAGACTCCACCCGAACAGAAGAGCAAACCTGTCCAGGGTAAGCAGGTGCGGGAAAAACCAGTATCCAGGCACCGCCGCCAGAAGAAAGGCGGCCCCGAAAATCGACCAGGGAGGAGCGGACTCAGAGGCAACAAGCAAGCGAACTGATGCTATTCCGGAATGGATAACGAGGATTGAGATAAGCACTAGCCCCACAATCCCAAAGTGCAGCCAACCATAGAGAAATTCATTGTGAACGTATAACAGTTCACCTTGACGGACGACAAAGTCGCTGGTGGGCGTCGCTCGTACGCCGACACCCTCGACGGGGTTCTCAAGGGCGAGGCGCATGCCGGCCTCATTGTCGCGAAGATGGCCACGCGTGGAGGCGTCGGAGTCCGATCCGCCGGTCAGGCCGGTCCAAGCCGCGCGAATCGATCCTGCCGTGCTGTCCAACAGGCGTGGGAAGACTAGAGAAAGGAGGGCACCGCCCACGATTGCCCCGTAAGCCAACTTCAGCGACAAGGACACTCTCCGCGCAGCCAGCGCGCAGATCAGCAGAACCAGAATCGCGCCCACCAAGGATGCGCGGCGGATTGAAACACCAGCAAGCAGGAGCGAGCTTGCCAAGAGCGCCCAGCGCGCCAGCTTGGAGCGGTCGGAGTAGATAAGCCCAACCGCCAAAGAACCGGCGGCGACCAGCATCACCACGGAATCGTAAAATGCGATCGGAACCACTCCGTCGTGTTCCGCCCCCTGACCCAGGGCAAGAGCGCTCGCTCCCAGGATGGCCTTCAAACCCACCACGCACGCGAGAACCGCGCAGAATTTTGCCGCCGCGTCTCGCGATCCGTCCCGGTTCATCATGCACCCTGAAACGAATCCTGCCAGGGCGGCGATAAGACTTTGTGCGCTTGCCAAGCTGTCTGTCAACGACTCACCCTGGAGTGTGCCGAGCAAGACAACCCAAGCAATGAATACAGACATAGTTGCTGCCGGTAGTCGTGCGCCCGGGGCAAAGAAGACAGACCAACCGAGAGCAATTAGGACCAATGACAGGGCCGTAACTACGGGAATTCCGAATAGAGTCGTCGCGTACCACACTTCCGAGGCCGCGGATACCAATGGGCCCGTGTCATTGATGTTGCCACCGGCTACCAGTTCCTGTTCCACAAGGATCGCAAAGATGAGTGGCACGTATGCGCGGGCCGAGGCAGAGAGGACGAACAGAGACGCGGTCACCAAGGTGACCAAAGTGATCACAGGAGCCGCTCCTTCTTTGCTGCCGACCCTCGACGCAAGGACATCAGCTGTTCCAGCCTTCGCCGCGGAATAAGCCCCGCGGAACCAACGCAGAAAGCGCGAATGGAGGGAAGCCGACGATTCTTCAGCACCTCTCTACTGGTCTGCCTCACACCTGAGAAGGAGCGAGCATTGAGGGCGTATCGCAGCACCTGAGCAGTCAAGAAGTCTGCGTAGTCCTCACGCGACATGTATCTCGCCCCGTCGTTCGTGGCCCACGCTAAAGAAGCGTCCCAGTTGTCGCCTGCCGAGATGGAATTCGCAGAACCGACATGGATGTTTGCAAGCACTTGTGGATGGTGGAGCACCTGGACACCAGGCACTGAGGCAGCCCGCAGAAGCCAGTCCCAATCCTGATGACGCGGGAGCCTTCGCCATTCCACCTGATCGCACAACGCCTTGCTGGCAAACAGCGTCGACGTGTACAGCGAGGCGCGACGAACTGAGGGGTCGCGTCGCCAGAAGAGATACTCAGAGACGCTCTGACCCCAACTCATGAGGCGTGCGGGCACTCCATCAACGATGCGGTCGGAGCCATCAAACGAGTGCTGGATACGGCAAGAAACGACAGCGAGCGCACCCCGCGCCTCGATCGCTTGAGCGAGTTCGAGTTGCTCCCGAAGCTTTCCACTGAACCAGAAGTCGTCGTCGTCGAGAAAGGCCACCCACTCGCCCGAACTCTCCCTCACTCCATCAGAGCGTTGACCCACCCGTCCGGACGTCGGAACCACCCTCAGTCGCAACGGCTCGGCGGCTTGCTGGAGCTCGTGCGAGTCGAGGCCGGCCTTTGAGTCATCGACAACCACGATCTCGACGACGTTTCGGATGTCCTGAGCCCTGACGGACTCAATGGCCCTCAAGAGCTCCGTCGGCCGGCGGCCCGCGGTAGGTATGACTACCGAGATGTCGGCCTTGTCCTGTCGCACCACGTCCCTCACCCTTCGCTGGCTGGAGACATCCAACCCCGCTCACGGGTACAGGACCAACTCGCGCTTGCGCAGGGAGCCGCTTGGGGTGGCCTCGGCATGCGCAGACGAACGGCTGCATGTTGGGCATCGGCACGCGTCCCACACACCGGCGTCCACCGCTGGGGTCTCCCGCCCAACGTCGCCGTGAAAGCACGTTCATTGCACACTCGAGACTTGGGCCCGGTCTGTAGCCAGGGGGGCACGACCCGCCCTCAGCTTTGCGCCCGTAGAGGAGCGGGCGGTCGTACCAGGCGAACGGCAATGTACTGGCTAGCCTTGAATATCGACTCCCTTCCCACCCGGCCACCGTGACCAGCCGTGCGCGTGCTCGGCGTTGAGGCCTCGGCGCTTCTCCGTCTTCGATCGACGGCGATGCGCGTTCCCAACTCGGGTCGTTGCTGCGCCAAGGTGGGCATCTCACCGGACGTGTCACGTCGCGCTAGCGGTAGACCAGATGACAGGCTCGGACTACTTGCCCCTTGCCCGGACGTCACCCTCAGAACGCACGTGCGGGCATAACGCTTCGCCTACATTCGGAGCCATGAGTAGTGGATCCGGTGTTACCTGCCTTCGGGTCGTTCCTGTAGCCGCGACACACGCGTTGCTCGAGTCACCTGATGCATCGCCTTGCCAAGCTCCTAGCCGCGGCGACGCGAGGACCGCGGGGGGCTCCCCCAAGCGCAGCGAGAAGACCGACGTGGGTAGGGCCATCTTCAAAAGGAGCTCGGATAAGCCATGAGGGTTCGTCGAACGAACCTCGCCGATCTCTCCATCGTGGATGGTCGCGCAACAGTCAGGCTCGGCCAAGCGGTACTTGCACTGTCCGGCCCTGCGACAGTGATCTTGCAGTCCACTTCAGTGGATGAGACCAGGACGATTGAGGATCTGACGTCAGCGCTCATTGCCGAGTTTGGCGAGCCTGAGCCGCCTTACAACGCGACCGATCTATTGATGGGACATCTCTACGATTTGTCCGCGCACGGTCTAGTGCAGCTACAGGGTGCGACCTGTCCTGCCGATTCTGGCCCATCGCGGAGCGTCGCCCTCGACTCAGTCCGCTCGGCGTTGAGGTATCTGCGCTCTGACACCAGGGCGGTTTGGAATGCGCCGGTTGACCTTGCACCCCGCGAGTTCGTAGCCGCCGCGCATCAGCATCACGTCGTGTCACTCCTGGCCAGCAACCTGGACAGGCTCGGACTGGCACCAGACGCGGCGGCCAATCTGCGGGCTGCTGGCCAGCATCACGATCGACAGGTGGAGCTGCTCGCAGCGGAACTGTGCAGAGCGCTAGATGTCCTCGACCGAGTCGGAGTGCGCGCGATCGCGTTCAAGGGCTTGGCGCTGGCCGTTCTGGCCTACGGAGACTTGGAAGCCCGCGGGCCCGGTGACCTGGATCTCTTGGTATCTCCAAAGGATGTGGAGCGAGCCTACGCCGCACTCGAATCCGAGGGATGGTCCAACGACGACCACTATCCCCGGCCGGGCGCGACGTGGGCATGGCGGCATCTTCGACGGACGGGGTACGAAGTGAGCTTGAGTTGCCAAACCAGTTCGGTGGATTTGCACTGGCATCTCACACCTTCGGCCAGCACCTTCCCCCCCTTCGAGGTCCTATGGCGTAGGCGTAACCAAGTCCGCATCGGCGACAGAGATGTGCCGACACTCGCACCGTACGACGCCCTTGCGCACTCGGCGGGGCACGCGGCGAAGGATAGGTGGCGTTGGCTCAGAAGCCTGGTCGACGTGCACCAACTGGCCGGGAACTCCAAGACCTGGGTGGATGCCGATCGACCCCTAAGACGCGATCAATTGCAAACGGTCGGACTGGCCGCGCGGATGTTTGGCGTTCCCGAGCAAGCACCCTCCGTCGTCAGAGAGGCGTTGTCACTCACGCCGCCCATCTGGTACGACACCATGGCACTTCAGCTCGAAACCGACGCAACACACCCTGAGCGGCCAAACGACTGGTTCCTCACTCGGGGTCTTGCGACGGCACGACAAACGTCGGCTCGGCCGCGTGACTGGGCGCGACTTCTCTCAGCGAATGTCCTTCCGCCGTGGCTCACTGTCGACGAACTCTCCCCACACGGTTGGATCGCAGTCCCACGGTCCCTGGCGCGCCGCGTACGGAGACTTGGGACGCGGCTCTAGCCGCTGGAGAGGAACTCTCCGCGACAAGACCCGGCAGAGCAGCCCAGCCGTTCATTGGCGGGTCACAGATCGATTCTCGTAGGGTGACCGCGTGCCGCAGCCCATGGATGAGCCGTCGCGTCGACTGGTGGTCCGGGGCCTCGGCGTCGGCGTGAGCCTCGTCGTCACCGGCAGGGAGCTCGGCTGCGCCGTCCATGACGCCTGGCGCGATGCTCTCTCCCCCTCGGACGCTCCCGCCGTAGTCGGCCTGACCGTCGCCCTCGGACCAGCCGGGGCGGCGGACGTCACAGGCGACACGATCGATGAGGTCCTCCACTACCTCTCCCCCGCCGTCACGACTCGGATGATCGAGAGCAGGGCGGGCGAGTTGGTGATGCTGCATGCGGCAGCCCTAGCGGATCCCGCTACCGGTGCCACTGCCGTCCTGGTGGCACCGTCCGGGACGGGCAAGACCACTGCGGCCTCAACGCTCGGCAAAGCCCTGGCCTACGTCACGGATGAGACGTCGGCGATCACGCCCGATGGCACGGTGCTGCCGCATCGCAAGCCGCTCTCCGTGATCGAGACCGGTCACCTCAAGGCGCAGCGCTCTCCCAGCGAGCTGGGCATGAGGACGACGGACCGCGAGTGCCACCTCGGCGCGATCCTGCTTCTCGACCGACAGGTCGACCACGTGGGCGAGCCGCAACTGTCCCGCCTCGAGATGGTGGACGCCCTCGCGGCGCTCGCTCCGGAGAACTCCTACCTGAGCAGGCTCGAGCGTCCCCTGCATCGTCTCGCGGACCTGATCCACCTGGCCGGCGGCGCTCACCGCGTCACCTATCGGGAGGCAGCGGACCTCGCTCCACTCGTCGCCCGCCTGTTGGCCCTGCGATGAGGGTGCGCCGCGGCGCCCTGCTCGACGTCCTCGTCGAGGACAACAGGGCAGCCGTCTTCGTGGACGGCCACGTGGTGGTGCTCTCCGAGATGGCCACGACCATCCTGGCGGCCACGCCCGTCGTTGGCACCACGGATCTGGAGCAGCTCACCGAGGCAGTTGTCGAGGAGCTGGGGCCTCCGCCTGCTCCGCACCGCGCCCTGGACCTGACGCACGGCCAAGTGCTTGAGCTCGTCCAGCACCACGTCCTTGAGGTCGCGCCGGGACCAGACTCATGACGTCCGGTCCCGGAGCGACGCGATCAGCAGGGGACGTCCCTGCCGGGCGCCGAGACGTGGCTACTTTGACAGGGTGATGATCGGCGTGGTGTAGGAGCCACCGCCGGTCCAGGAGAACGTGATGGTGACCTTGACTGCCGAATCCGGGTTCTTGTCGAGCTCGAGGTGGGGAGCGAAGTTGACCGACTTTCCCGCATCCAGAGACGGAGTGTCGTACGTGTAGATGCCGCTTGTCCTCGAGGTGGTGCCCCTGGTCCATCCCGTGAGCGTGAACCACTGCTTGACGTATGCGTCCGAGCCCGTCACCACGTTGACTGTCGCCACGAGCCCGGAGAGGGCCGCCGAGCCGGCAGTGA
>NZ_JBFUKA010000138.1:0-7618 GCF_056401085.1 Nocardioides sp. P4_G4 | reverse complement strand
GCGGCGCTGAGCGCCCGCGAGGCGGCCCGACCGGAGCCGGGCGGTCGGCCCCGCCGCTGGGCGGGCGTGCCCTCGGAGTGCAGGAGCAGGGCGACCATCCGGGCCGCGGCCTGCTCGAGCCGGCGGCGCGGCAGCGAACCGCCGCGGACGGCCCGAACGATCCCCGCGCGGGCGGCGGCCGGCGAGGGCGGCATCAGCAGCACGTCGTTGCCGGCCCGGAGTCCCTGCACGGCCGAGCGCGCGGCGTCGTACTGCTGCTGGACGCCGGCCATCGAGAGCGAGTCGGTGATCGCCAGCCCCTCGAAGCCGAGCTGCTCGCGCAGCACCCCGGTCACCATCGCCCGCGACATCGACGAGGGGACCCCGGGGTCGATCGCGCGGACGTCGATGTGTCCGACCATCACGGCGGGGACCCCCGCCTGGACGGCGGCGGCGAAGGGGGCGAGGTCGACGGCCGCGAGCTGCTTGCGGGTGCGGGTCTGCACCGGGAGCGTGAGGTGGCTGTCCTGCGGCACCGAGCCGTGGCCGGGGAAGTGCTTGAGCACCGGCACCACCGCGGCCTGCTCGATGCCGTCGACAGCGGCGGTGACCTGGGTGCTGACGGTTGCCACGTCGGACCCCGCCGAGCGGGACCCGATCGTGGGGTCTCCGGGACCGGACGTCACGTCGGCGTCCGGGGCGAACACCGCGTCGAAGCCGAGTCCCCGCAGCTCAGCGGCGCTCGCCCGGTAGGCCGCCGTGGTCACCCGGGGGTCGCCCGCGGCGCCCGCGGACATGAAGGTCGGGAAGCGGGTGGCGTCGCCCTTGACCCGCTCGACGATGCCGCCCTCCTGGTCCACGGACACGAACAGCGGCCACGGCCGGCGTACGGCGCGGTCCAGGGTCGCGTTGACCGACCGGATCTGACCGGTGGACGCGACGTTGTCGGCGAAGGCGATGACCCCGCCGAGGTGCAGCTGGCGCACCATCGCGACCGGGGCGGTCGTCCCGCTCCACTCGGCCACGATCACCTGGCCGGCCAGGTCCGCAAGGGACATCCGTCCGACCAGCCGGGCCGCCCGCTCGAGCTCGGGCCGCGTGGGCCCCCAGCCCTCGACCAGGCCCAGCCGCTCGGCCGGTGTGGGCGGCGTCGTCGCCTCTGCGCTCGGGCTCTCGCCGCTGGTGGAGGGCCGCTCGACCGCGGGGTCGCTGCTGCACGCGGAGGCGGTCAGCCCCAGCGCGAGCAGGACGGGTACGGCGCGGCGCAGCATCTCGTCAGTCTCTCAGCCGGGACGCCGCGCCCCCAATCCGTCAGCCGAGCGCCGCGCGCTGCCTCAGCTGAGCGCCGCGCGCTCCATCAGCCGAGCGCCTCGCGCTCAGCGGCGATGGTGGTGTCGTCGCCGTGGCCGGTGTGGACGACCGTCTCGTCGGGCAGCCGGAACAGCTGACCGCGGATCGAGTCCACGATGACGTCGGCGTCGCTGTAGGAGCGTCCGGTCGCGCCCGGCCCACCCTGGAACAGGGTGTCGCCGGTGAAGACGCAGTCGAGGTCGTGCACGTAGACGCACACCGCGCCGGGCGCGTGCCCCGGCGTGTGCAGGACCTTGAGCGAGGCACCCGCCACCTTGATCGACAGGCCGTCGGCGAGGTCGGCGTCCCACAGCTCGTCGGTGTGGGTGAGCTCCCACAGCGGCCGGTCGTCGGGGTGCAGCAGGATCGGCGCGCCGACCCGCTGGCGCAGCGCGGGCGCGACCCGGCAGTGGTCGTCGTGGGCGTGGGTGAGCAGGATCGCCTTCACCCGTCGGCCCCCCACCACCTCCAGGATCGCGTCCACGTCGTGGGGCGCGTCGATGACCACGCACTCCTCGTCGTCGCCCACGACCCAGATGTTGTTGTCGACCTCGTGCACCTCACCGTCGAGGGAGAATGTGCCGGAGACGACCGCGTGATCCACCCGCAGGCCGCCCATCAGAACGTCACCACCGAGCGCAGCACCGCACCGCCGTGCATCTTGTCGAAGGCCGCCTCGACGTCGTCGATGGAGATCTCCTCGGTGACGAACACGTCCAGGTCGAGCCGGCCCTGCCGGTAGAGGTCCACCAGCATCGGGAAGTCCCGCGACGGCAGGCAGTCGCCGTACCAGCTGGACTTGAGCGCACCGCCGCGACCGAAGACGTCGATCAGCGGGATGTCGGGGATCGTCATGTCCGGGGTCGGTACGCCGACGAGCACGACCGTGCCGGCCAGGTCACGGGCGTAGAACGCCTGCTTCCACGTCTCGGGACGACCGACGGCGTCGATGACGACGTCGGCGCCGTTGCCCCCGGTGAGCGCCTGGATGGCCTCGACCGGCTCGGACTCCTTCGAGTTGACCGTGTGGGTGGCGCCCATGTCGCGTGCCCAGCCGAGCTTGGTGTCGTCGATGTCGACGGCGATGATCGTCGAGGCGCCCGCCAGGGCGGAGCCGGCGATCGCGGCCATGCCGACGCCGCCGCATCCGATGACCGCGACGCTCTTGCCTCGGGTCACGTTGCCGGTGTTGATGGCGGCACCGAGACCGGCCATCACGCCGCAGCCCAGCAGGCCGACGGCGGCCGGTCGGGCCTCGGGGTCGACCTTGGTGCACTGGCCGGCCGCGACGAGGGTCTTCTCGGCGAAGGAGCCGATGCCCAGGGCGGCGGTCAGCTCGGTGCCGTCCTCGAGGGTCATCTTCTGGGTGGCGTTGTGGGTGGCGAAGCAGTACCACGGCTCACCGCGCTCGCAGGCGCGGCAGCTGCCGCACACGGCCCGCCAGTTGAGGACCACGAAGTCGCCCGGCGCCAGGTCGGTGACGTCGTCGCCCACGGCCTCCACGACGCCAGCGGCCTCGTGGCCGAGCAGGAACGGGAAGTCGTCGTTGATCCCGCCCTCGCGGTAGTGGAGGTCGGTGTGGCAGACACCGCAGGCCTGCACCGTCACCAGTGCCTCGCCCGGACCCGGGTCGGGCACGTTGATGGTGACCACCTCGACGGGCGCTCCCTTGGCCATCGCGACGACGGCCTTGACCTGCTGCATGTGCACTCCTTCGTGGGACCCCGGATCCGTGTGGACCACTGCTGGTGGGACGAGCCTTGCAAGCCTGCCAAACCGGATGCAACCCGCGTCCCACCGGTGGCGTCCTCCACACGAGCCGAGTGCAACACGATCGGCCACAAAGACGATTGGATGGGGGTGAGTCGGTGATCAGTGCACCGGGTGTCGTCACGGGAGATGTGGTGCGGACGAGCAGGGACGAGGAGTTCTCCTCCTACATGGCTGCCCGCCAGGCTGCCCTGCTGCGCACGGCCTACCTCCTCACCGGGGAGCGGGCCGCCGCCGAGGACCTGCTCCAGACCGCGCTGGCCAAGCTGTACCTGTCGTGGGACAAGGTCCGTGACCGCGGCGCACTGGACGGCTACGTCCGGCGGATCATGGTCAACGAGCACAACTCGCTGTGGCGACGGGCCTGGAAGCGGCGCGAGCACAGCACCGACGACATGCCCGAGCAGCCGGTCCTCGACGAGTACGACGACGGGCTCGGCGCCGCCCTGTGGTCCTACCTGCAGACCCTGCCGCCCAAGCAGCGCACGGTGCTCGTGCTGCGCTACTACGAGGACCTGTCCGAGGCCGAGATCGCCGACGTCATGGGCATCTCCCCCGGGACCGTGAAGTCCCAGGCCAGCCGCGCGCTGGCCGGGCTGCGTGCCCGCGCGCCCCGCAGCCTCGACCCCCGCCACACCGATCTCCGGGAGGAGGAGCGATGACCCACGACCAGGACCTGGCCCGCCGGCTCGGCGAGACCCTGCACCGGCGCGCCGACGCGCTCCACGACACCCCGCTCGACCTGCTCGACGTCCGGAGCCGCGCGACCTCGATCCGCCGACGCCGTGCCGCGGTCGCGGGCGTCGCGGTCGCCGGGATCATCGCCGCCGTCGTGGTCCCCCTGTCCCTGCTGCCCACCGGCGGCGACGGGCGGGGGCTGGACCTGCAGCCGGCAGACACGATCACCCCGATCACCGAGCCGGTGCCGCTCGACCCGCGCACGGCCCCGGAGGGCTCGGCTCCGCGGGTCCCGTACGTCGTCGTCGACGCCAAGCAGCTCGTCACCCCTGCTGCGACCTACGACCTCCCCGAGGCCTACCTCCAGATCGTCCCTGACGGCGACGGGGGCTGGGTCGCCGTCTCGGCCGGAACGCCCGAGACCGGCATCACGGTCGAGATGCTCGACAGCGACCTCGGTGTCACCGACGGGGCGGGCGGACCCACCAGCGGACTCGCGGTGCGCGAGGACGGCGGACACGTGGCGTACACCCAGTACGACGGAGTGGGCCGGTGGACGCTGCTCACCACGGCGCTGCCCCGGGTCGCGGACTACACCTACACGGAGGTGGCCACCCGCAGCAGCCAGGAGGCGGTCCACCGGCCGCTCGGCTACGTCTCGGACGACTCCGTCGTCGTCGAGGCGAGCGACCCGGACACGGGGCAGTACTCCTATCGGGTGGTCGCCGCCGACGGCACCATGACCGACTTCGGCGGCTTCAACCGCGTCGTGAGCACCTCGTCGGCGACCGGACTGGTCGCCGGGCAGACGGAGTACACCGGCGACGGCTCCTGCTCCGGCGTGCTCGACCCGCTCGCCGCCGACCCGGAGCTCGAGTGGGAGACGTGCGACCACGCGCTGGGTGCCTTCAGCCCGGACGGCGCGTACGTCGTCGGGCTGGCGCCGTACTACGACGGKATCGGGTCGCCCAGCGTCGGCATCCTGGACGCCGCCACGGGCGAGCCGGTGGTCGACTTCGTCGCCGGCAACGACCCCGAGTCCGCGGCCGCCGTCAACGACGTCGTCTGGGAGGACGCCACGACGTTGCTCGCCACGGTCACCCAGGGCAACGAGCAGTACGTCGTCCGCGCGACCATCGACGGGCGTGTCGAGCGGGTCGTCGGTCCGGCCCCCTCGCAGATGAGCACCGAGTACCGGTTCCCCACGCACCTCGTCGGCTGACGGGGCGCTGGGGCTCAGCCGATACGGATCGTCGGGAGGACGCTGGCCACGATCTCGTCGCGGTAGGCCGGCTTCTCGTCGTTGGCGAAGGTGAAGGTGACGTCGAGGCGCTCGCCGTCGACGAGCAGGGCGAACCTCTCGACGTACGTGCCGGGCTTGACCTCCCCGGCCACGTGGACCGCGGGCTGCTCGTCGATGACGACGTCGTCCAGGCGCTTCGCGGGCGACCTCCATCCCCTGTCCCGGACCGCGGCGGCACCCAGCTCCTCCAGGTCGGCGACGTCGCTGCCAGGTGTCGTGACCAGGCTGATCGAGGTGCCGGACACCCCGCGCGGGAAGGCGCCGTTCAGGGTGGGCAGGGGGTAGGGCGTGGGGTCCCAGTACACCGGCATGCGCAGCTGGGCCGCCGGGATCTTGATGACCGGTCCGCGCGCGGGGGCAGGGGGGACGGAGCCGGGCTCCGGCGCCTCGACGGACGTCTCGCCGAAGTCGACCGTCTCCAGCACGCTGGCGATCACGTCCTCGCGGTAGGCGGGCGGTTCGTCCTCGGCGAACTGGAAGGACACCTTGAGCTCGGTGTCGTCCAGGATCGTCCCGAAGTCCTCGCGGTAGGAGCCGTCCTTCCGCGCGCCGGCGAGGTGGTAGACCGGCTGGTCGTCGATGACGACGTCCTCGAGACGCCGGGCCCGCGGCGCCCAGTCCTTGTCCTCGAGCGACGCGTCCCCCAGCTCCTCCAGGGTGAACTGACCCAGGTTGGGGAACCGGTAGACCGAGACGTACGACCTCGTGAACGGGGGGTAGGCGGCCTGCCGGACGGCGAAACGGTCCGGGACCATCGACCAGACGACGGGCGCCTGCAGCCGCACTCCCTCGATCCTGAGCAACGGGCCCGCGGCCGCGGCCACCGCATCGGTGGACCCGCTCTGTGTTGCTGACTCCTCGGGGCTCGACGACGACTCCGCGGACGTCGGGTCGGGGCCGGGCACCGCGGGTGCCTCCTCGGTGTCGCCGCCACAGCCGGTCAGGGCGAGGCCGAGAACCACTGCTGCTGCCGCTGGACCCATGCGTGGTGTCACGGATTTCGCCTTCCGAGGGGACGAGGTCGTCGTTGCCGGGCACACTATGTCGCGAATGTGCGGACACCCGGGTTTGGGGTCCGCCTCTGCGGGGAACGAGCGTGACGCGGCGCGAGCCGCCCACACTCACATCTGTCCATCACCACATGGAGCCAAGGGGAGGCACACCATGGTCCTGCTAGCCGACGTCGGCGGCATCAGCGGCGTACGCAGCACGCTGAACTCCGTCAAGGTCCCACCGGACGTCATCAACGGGATCGTCGCGATCCTGGAGACGTCCCCCGACGACCTGGCGCCCAACCAGCTGCGTCCGGTCAAGGACGCCTGGTTCGGGTCGGCCTGGAGCGGTCAGTACCTCGGTACGCACACCACCAAGGCCCACCTGAAGCTGCAGAACTCGCTCATCGAGGCGGTGTCCGGCATCGCGGCGACGATGCAGGCCATGCAGGACTTCGACAAGGAGATCACCGGCAAGGACGCGGACTCCGAGGCGGCCGCCATGGCGCTGCTGCACCGCACCGAGCTCGCGGTCGACCAGATGGACGGCGACCGCCACACCCCGCCGGCCCAGGGCCCCGCCGACACCACAGGACGTGACGACTGATGGTCAGCCGCTACTACCGCGACCGCCTCCAGGCGGTCCTCGCCACCGCGGACGACGAGTCCATCTCCGGGGTCTCCACCAACTGGAGCACCCGGGCGGACTCCGTCGAGGAGCTCGCGGAGAGCCTGCGCAAGCACGGCGTGACCATCGACAGCGAGATCGATGGCCAGGCCGGTGCCGCCATGGTCGCCAAGTTCAACGAGATCAGCGAGAAGCTCGAGCTGGCCGCCGCCGACATGCGCAAGGGCTCGGGAGCCCTCGGTGCCGCCCAGACCGCGGCCTACGACGCCATCTCGGCGCGCAACGGCCTGCAGCTGTCGGGCCCGATGAACCAGCCGCCGACCAAGCCGGAGGGTCCCCTGCCGGGCCAGCAGCCCACGCCGAAGCAGGAGACGGCGATGGGTCAGTACAACTCGCAGATGACCACGTACCTGAACAACGAGCAGATGTACGAGGACAACGCGCGCAAGGCCCTCGAGGCGATGGACAAGGAGTACGAGGCCCAGGCCGAGGTCATGAAGGAGATCCACGGCGAGCCCGACCCGGTCGACGAACCCACGACGCCCGGCAACAGCACCCCGCCCTCGGGTCCCGTGACTCCTCCCGGGACACCGGGGACGCCCAACCCGACGCCGACGCCGACGCCCACGCCGACCCCGACTCCCACTCCTACGCCGACTCCCACCCCGACGCCGACGCCCACGCCGACCCCCACTCCTACGCCGACTCCCACTCCCACCCCGACGCCGACGCCGACGCCGACGCCCGAGCAGCCGACGTACAACCCTCCCCACGTCCCGGCCTACCACCCGGGCACCAACGTGACCGGTGGCACCGACGGCGGCTTCGACTACTCACCCGGCTCCTCGGGCTACACCCCGAGCGGCCCCGGCGCCTCGGCGGGTGGCGGCGGCGGTCTCGGCGGGACCGGGATGGCCG
>NZ_JBFUKA010000137.1:0-7879 GCF_056401085.1 Nocardioides sp. P4_G4 | reverse complement strand
CACTACCCCACCCCCCGGTGCCTGCCCGGCCCGGACCACCCCACCGCCTATGGTCTCCCCATGGGTTGGCGGGGGTCAGCGGCGACGGTGTTGCTGCTCGTGATCGGGGTGATCGGCGGGTACGCCGCGGCGTACGCCCTGGAACCGACCTCCGTGACGGGAGGAGTCCCGGCCCCGGTGGCCGCCCAGTCCCCCAGCGTGCCGGTCGACCCGATCCCGACGGGCAACGCCCAGCCGTCGGTCCCCGGGCTCGAGACCGACCTGGCGATGCGCGAGGGGCGGCTCGGCAACGCCCGGTTCCGCCTGGTCCACCCGGTCCCCCGCGGCTGGTCGAAGATCTACGACGCGCCCGACCAGGTGAAGTGGAAGCGGGCCGGCAACCCGGACAACACCTACCTCCTGCGCGTCCAGCAGGTGCAGTCGCTCAACGACAGCATCGAGGAGATGCTCACCGACCGGATCGACGAGCTCCGGGACGAGGAGGACCGCCTCACCGTCGTCGAGCGCACCGCCAACACGCTGGAGTTCACCTACGTGTCCGAGGGGTTCCTGCGCCACGGGTTCCTGACCTGGCTGGACCTGCGAGGCACCGGGTTCGCCGAGGTCGAGATCGCCGTCACCGGCCGTGAGGTCGACGCCCGCGGGGCCCGGCAGCTGATCAGTCGCGTCGCCGCGGGGATGCGGCAGGCCTGATGTCGCTCCGCGATCGCTGGCGCGAGCAGCGTGCGAGCCGAGAGCTCGACCGCGTGGTCCGCGACGCGGCGAGCCCCTGCGTGGTCCTCCGCGCGGGCGACACCGTGGACGCGGGCCGGCCCGCCCCGGCCACCCTCGTCGACGCGACCGGGCCGGGCCCCCGGCGCGCGATGCGCCGCGCCGGACGACTGTTCTGGCACGTCTCCGAGGGCGGCCGGTACGTCATAGCGGCGGCCGACGACGAGACGGCCGGCCGCATCGAGGCCCAGTGGCGGGCCGTGGCGGCGGGCAGGCGCCCGACCGTGCCGGTGCGCCCACGGTTGCGCCGGGAGCTGCGGCGGGCCGTCGGCGAGGTACGCCGCGACGGCCGTTTCGTCGTCGTCGAGAAGACCGGTGCCAGCCTGCTGAAGGTGGCCGAGGCGCGCAGCGACCTGGTGGTGGGACGCACCGGCCTGGCGCGAGAGGTGCTCCTCCACCGCGACGCGTCGCGCTTCACCCCGGCCCGCGTCGTCACCTCGCACGGCACCGGTGGCGGCGAGGTCCTCACCTCGTGGCGCGTCCCGCCGACGCAGGTACGTCGCTGGAGCGGCGACGTCACGCTCCACGAGGGGATGATCGTGGCCTCGGGTGCCACCCTCCTGCCCGAGACCTTCAAGTGGTTCGAGCACCAGCCCCTGGCGAACGAGCGACTGCGGGACATCACGCCGC
Source organism: Nocardioides sp. P4_G4 (assembly GCF_056401085.1). Classification (NCBI taxonomy): domain Bacteria; kingdom Bacillati; phylum Actinomycetota; class Actinomycetes; order Propionibacteriales; family Nocardioidaceae; genus Nocardioides; species Nocardioides sp. P4_G4. The sequence continues at coordinate 6,478 of NZ_JBFUKA010000137.1, read as the reverse complement.
AGTTCGCCCGCCTGCGGCGCGAGCCCACCGCGCCGGTGCCGCGCCTGGCGGGCAGCTACTTCTTCCTCGAGTACAAGAACTCCGGGCACTACGGGCACCTGATGACGGAGGGGCTCGCGCGGCTGTGGGGGTGGCAGGAGGCGAGGCGCCACGACCCCGAGGTCCGCCTGCTCCTGCGCCGACACCGTCGCGACCGGGGCCGCGACGTCCTACGACCGGACACCGCCGTGCTGGCCGCCTATGGCGTCTCCCCCGACGACGTCGTCTGGCTGGAGGGACCCGTCGTCGTCGACACGCTCCTCACCGCGACGCCGCAGCTGCACAACAAGGAGCCCTACTCGGTCGACCCGGCCATCGCCGAGGTGTGGGACCGGGTGCTGCACGGCCTGCTCCGCCAGGCACCCGAGCCGTCGGGCCGGGAGCGGGTCTTCGTCACCCGCCACGCCGGCCACCGCCTGTGCCACAACTGGGCCGAGGTGGAGGCCGAGTTCACCGGGGCGGGGTTCGAGGTGGTCGACCCCTCACGGCTGTCCCTGCCCCAGCAGGCCCGGCTCTTCCACGACGCCCGCGTCGTGGGTGGCTTCGGGGGCACCGGCATGTTCAACCTGCTGTTCGCGGCGCAGGGACCCCCGGTCGTGGTGCTCAACCACGCGGCGTACGACGCCCGCAACGAGGAGCTGATCACCGCGGCGCGCGGCAGCGACCTGCACTACTTCTGGAGCGCTCCGGACCGCGCCCACCCCGACGGCGGCTTCGACTACCGGGCGTTCCAGTCGCCGTGGAGCTTCGACACCGCGCAGCACCGCGACCCGTTGCGCTCACTGCTGGGCGAGCTCTGACCCCTGCCTCACATGCCGTGCAGATCGACAGAGTCGAGCACCCGGTTGGCGGTGCCGCGGTCCTCGGCGCGCACCTGCACCCACAGCAGCTGGTTGGCGGTCGCGTGCACGACCCGCTCGACCGTCACCCCGTCGCCGCGCCCGTCGAGCGCGCAGCCGGTGAAGAGCACCGTCATCAGCTCGTCGCCGTCCCGGACGTCGTTGACCGTCGGCCGGGGCGGGTCGCACTCGGGGTGCTGCGGCATCCGGGTGGGGAGGTCGTTGCCGCCCAGCAGTCCGACGAAGACGCCGTGGCCGGGCTCCTCGTCGCCGTTCCAGCCCGCCGCCGTGCCGGCCGAGAGTGCGGGGTACTCCGCCTGCGCGTCGGGCGGTGTCCACCCCTCCTCGTCCACCGCGGCGGTCCAGCGGTCCGGCACGGTCACCGAGATGGTCTGCGAGGCGTCCTCGAGCAGCCGCTCCGCGGTGAGGACCTGCTGGAGGGCGTAGCCACCGACGAGCCCCACCACCAGGGCCGCGGCACCGACGATCGCCCGCCTCCGGCGAGCACCTGGTCGTGCGGAGGCCGCCTCCTCCGCCGACGCGGACGCCGGTGCGCCCTGGGTGTCCGGGGCGAGGTGGGTCAGGCTCGGGTCCGGCGGGATCCACGCGGTCGGCGCCTCGTCGGCCCCTGCGAACGAGCCGTCCAGCGCGGCCGTCAGCGCCGCGACGTACGACGGGACGTCCGGGAAGCGTTGGTCACGCTCGGCGGCCAGGCCGCGGTGCACGACCGCCTCGACGGCCTCGGGCAGCCCGCCGCCCATCGGGGCCGCGGGGCCGGGGTCGGCGGCCGCAGTCAACGAGGCGTGGTCGTAGGGCGCCCGTCCGGCCAGCAGCAGGTAGGTGAGCGCGGCCAGCGAGAACTGGTCGGCCCGCCCGTCGAGCGCCTCGCCCCGGGCCTGCTCGGGAGCGACGAACTGGGGGGTCCCGCCGATCATCGTCAGGCGCGAGGACATGTCCATGGCCTTGCCGAGGCCGAGGTCGCCGAGCATGGCGGTGACCCGGGTGCGGCCGTCGAGCTCGACGGTCCGGAAGAGCACGTTGGCGGGCTTCACGTCGCGGTGCAGCACCCCGCGCTGGTGCAGCGCGTGCAGCCCCGCCCCCACCTGGCCGACGACGTGCACCGCCTGGGCGCGGGTGAGCAGGGACAGGTCGAGGCGGTCCGCCAGCGTCCCCTGGTCGGCGTAGGACATGACGAGGAAGGGGCGCCCGTCGGGCAGCTCGCCGGCGTCGTAGACGCTCACGACGTGCGGCGACTCGACGCGGCGCAGGAAGCGGCCCTCCTCGAGGAAGCGCTGGCGCACGTGCAGGTCCTCGGTCCAGTTGTCGGCCAGCACCTTGATCGCGACCGGCGAGTCGAGCTGGTCGTCGTGGGCCAGCCAGACGGTGGCGAACGCGCCCGCGCCGATGCGCCGCCGCACCGGGTAGCGGCCGAGACACGCGGGGGTGGACACCCCACCATTATGTTGCAGGATTATGTTGCAGGTGTGACGCCTGACGACATCGACGACCTGGCGCGTCGGGCGCGCGACGGGGACCGCGACGCTCTCGAGTCCCTGCTCGGGGCGATCCGCCCGCGTGCGCTCAACGTGTGCCGCGGGGTGCTGCCCTACTCCGGCGACGCCGAGGACGCCTGCCAGGAGGCGCTGCTCAACATCGCCACCAAGATCGGGTCCTGGCACGGCAAGGGCCGCTTCACCACCTGGATGCACGTCGTCGCGCTCAACAGCGCCCGGTCGACCTACCGGCGGCTCAAGAACCAGGCCGTGCCGACCGACTTCGAGGGCGCCCACCACCACGAGCGCCCCGACCCGCGCACCACCTCGGTCATCGCCGGGACCCGCCTCGACCTGCTCGAGGCGATGGAGACCATCGAGCGCGACCACCCGCAGTACGTCGAGCCGCTCATGCTGCGCGACGTCTACGGGCTGCCCTACGACGAGATCGCCCACCTCGTCGGCGCGCCGCTCGGCACGGTCAAGGCGCAGATCCACCACGGCCGCAAGCTGGCGCGGCCGCTGCTGCGGGGCGAGGCGTGAGGAGCCTGCGGCGCGGTACGGCGACGCTCGCCGTCACCGGCCTGCTCGCCGTCGGCACCCTCACCGGCTGTTCCGGGTCGTCCGACTCGTCCTCCTCCGACGACCCGTCGGGCGACTCGTCGCGCGACTCCTCGGGTGCGCCGTCGGGTGCGGCGTCGGCGACCGCGGCTCCCGCGTCCGACGTGCCGACCTCCGAGGCCGTCGAGCCCGACCTGGCCCTGGCCGAGAGCACCCCGGTCGAGGACTCGGTGTACCCCGCCGTGGGGCACCCCGACGTCGACGCGCTGCTCTACGACCTCGACCTCGCATGGGCCCCGACCGATCGGGTCCTCACCGGTTCCGCGTCGCTGACGTTCCGTGCGGCCCGCGACGCGAGGACGTTCCGCCTCGACCTGGCCCCGGCACTCGAGGTCGGGAGCGTGACGCTCGACGGCGAGGAGGCGGCGTACGCACACCGGGGCAAGGACCTCGTGGTCCGCTCCCCGATCGCCGAGGGCGACCGGCACGAGCTGGTCGTGTCCTACTCCGGCAGCCCGCGCCCCGTGCCGGCGCCCACGACCCGCGGCGACTTCTCCACGGTGGGCTTCACCGTCACCGACCGCGGCGAGGTGTGGACGATGCAGGAGCCGTACGGCGCCTACTCGTGGTACCCCGTCAACGACCAGCCCTCCGACAAGGCGCTCTACGACATCAGCGTCACCGTGCCGTCGCCGTGGACCGGGATCGCCAACGGACGGCTGGTCGGGACCGAGACCGAGACCAGGGCGTCAGGCGGCTCGGTGACCACCACCCACTGGCAGCTCGACGAGCCCGCGTCGTCGTACCTCGTGACGCTCGCGATCGGGGACTACGCGCACCGCTCCAACACCTCCGGCAGCGGCGTCGTCATCGACTACTGGACCCCGCGCGGGCTGCCGCTGGCCTACGACGACCTCAAGGTGGCCGCCAAGGCCGTCGACTGGATCGAGCAGCGGCTCGGGCCCTACCCCTTCAGCTCGCTCGGCATGGTGCTCACCGACTCGCAGAGCGCGATGGAGACCCAGACGATGCTGACGCTGGGCAACACCGAGTACGTGCGCTCGGCGCCGGTGGTCCTGCACGAGCTCGTGCACCAGTGGTACGGCGACCAGGTCTCGCCCGCCGACTGGTCCGACGTGTGGATGAGCGAGGGCATGACGATGCTCATGCAGGCGCTCTACGAGGCGGACCGCGGCGGGTACGACGTGTCCGCGCAGATCGCCGAGTGGCGGGACCAGGACCAGGCCCTGCGCGACGAGTACGGGCCCCCCGGCGACTACGACAAGCGCCAGTTCGGCGGCTCCAACATCTACTACCCCCCCGCCGTGATGTGGGACGAGCTGCGTCGCGAGCTCGGCGACGAGGCGTTCTTCGAGATCGCCCGCTCGTGGCTCACCGACCACGACAACCAGTCCGCCACCCGCCAGCAGGTCTTCGACCACTGGGAGGCCGAGAGTGGGCTGGAGCTCACCCGGTTCTTCGACGCCTGGATCACCGGGACCCGTACACCGCCGGAGGGCCTGATCGGCGGCTGACCGTCCGACCGGTTCCGCTGGGCGCGAACGCCCCTTGCCCCCGCCCTCGCCCACGCGGTGGGGTGAGGGCATGCGACTCCTCGTGCTCGGCGGTACCCGGTTCCTCTCCCGCGAGGTCGCGGCCCGCGCGGTGGCCCGCGGCTGGGAGGTGACCTGCGCGTGCCGGGGCTCGTCGGGGACCGTCCCGACGGGCGCCACGCACCTGCGGTGGGACCGGGGCGAGGAGGCACCGGACGCACTGCACGCGGGCGCGTGGGACGCCGTGGTGGACGTCGCCCGGTTGCCCTCCCACGTACGCCGCGCGGTCGCGGCCGTGCCCGACGCCCACTGGGTCTTCGTCTCGACGATCAACGTGTACGCCGACAGCTCCTCGTCGGCCATGGAGCCGCTGGTGGAGCCGGTCACCGAGGACGTGGACCTCGCCACGGACCCCGATGCGTACGGCGCGATGAAGGTCGCCTGCGAGTCGATCGTGCGCTCCGACACCGCCTCGTCCGCGGTGGTGCGTCCCGGGCTGATCGCCGGTCCGGGCGACGAGAGCGGCCGCTTCGCCTACTGGCCCGCGCGCCTGGCCCGTGGCGGCGAGGTGCTCGCCCCCGGCAGCCCCGACGACGTGGTGCAGGTGATCGACGTGCGCGACCTGGCGGCGTGGGTCCTCGACCTCTGCGAGACGCGCACGACCGGGGCGTACGACGCCGTGGGCCGGCCCGTGGCGATCGGCGACCTGCTCGCCGAGGTGGCGGCCGGCGTGGGGGCGTCGACGCCGCTCCTGACGTGGATCGACTCGGGCTTCCTCGAGAGCCGGGGGGTGGAGCCGTGGGCCGGTGACGGCTCGGTGCCGCTGTGGCTGCCGCGACCGGAGTACGACGGGATGATGGCGCACGACCCCGGCCCGGCGGTGGCCGCGGGGCTGCGCCTCCGGCCCGTGGGCGACACCGCCCGCGACAGCCTCGAGGCCCCCGTGCACGGCATCTCGGCCGAGCGTGAGGCGGAGGTGCTCGCCGCCTGGTCCTTCCGCTGACCGGGCTCCGCACTGACCTCCCCCCCTTCCCTGCGCCTGGAACGCACTGACCGGGCAGTTCCGTGCACGTGAAGCGCACGGAGCTGCCCGGTCAGTGGCCATGAGCGGCCAGGAAGTGCCCGCTCACCTCAGAAGAGCAGGGCGCTCCCCGGGTCGGCGAGGATCCCGGCCACGTCCGCGAGGAAGCGTGAGCCCTTCTCCCCGTCGATGTGGCGGTGGTCGAAGGACAGGGCCAGCGTGGTCACGTCGCGCACCACGATCTCGCCCTCCTCCGATACCCAGGGCCGCTTGTTGATCGCGCCGAAGCACAGGATCGCGGACTCGCCCGGGTTGATGATCGGCGTACCGGCGTCGACGCCGAAGACGCCGACGTTGGTGATCGTGAACGTCCCGCCCGCCATCTCGGCCGGCTGCGTCTTGCCGTCGCGCGCGGTGGCCGTGAGGTCGCCGAGCGCACCGGCCAGCTCGACCATCGACATCGCGTCGGCGTCCTTGACGTTGGGCACGACCAGCCCGCGCGGGGTGGCCGCGGCGATGCCGAGGTTGACGTAGTGCTTGTGCACGACCTCCTGCGCGGCGTCGTCCCAGTAGGAGTTGATCTCCGGGGTGCGCTTCATCGCCAGCAGCACGGCACGCGACAGCACGAGGAGCGGGCTGATGCGCACGTCCTTGAGCTCGCGCCGCGCCTTGAGCCGCTCGACGAGCTGCATCGTGGCGGTCACGTCGACGGTGATCCACTCGGTGACGTGCGGGCTGGTGAAGGCCGACTGGCTCATCGCCTGGGCCATCATCTTGCGCACRCCCTTGACGGGCTCGCGGGTCTCCCGCGGCTGCTCGTCGGTACGACGGGGGGCCGGGGCCGGGACGGCGGCGTCCCAGCCGTGGTCGGTCCCGCCCGCGGACGCGGCGGACTCGACGTCGGCGCGAGTGATCACGCCGCCGGGGCCGGCGCCGGTGAGCAGCGCGAGGTCGACCCCGAGGTCCTTGGCC
>NZ_JBFUKA010000136.1:0-8013 GCF_056401085.1 Nocardioides sp. P4_G4 | reverse complement strand
CCCCTCGGCCCGTGTCGACGCCGCCACCGCCTGGGGCGTCCCGCACCTGCCGGAGGCCGTCGGCCGCGACGCCGACGCCATCCTGGCCGCGCTCACCGACGGCAGCCTCGGGGGCGTCGTCGTCGGCGGCGTGGACCCCGACGACACCGCCGACCCGGCCGCGACCCTCGCCGCCCTGGACGCCGCGTCGTTCGTGGTGAGCCTCGAGCTGCGCGAGACCGAGGTGACCCGGCGCGCCGACGTGGTGCTCCCGGTCGCCCCGGTCACCGACAAGGCCGGCACCTTCGTGACCTGGGAGGGCCGTCTGCGTCCCTTCGAGGCGGTCTTCACCAACCCCGGCTCGCTGCCCGACCTGCGTGTGCTCTCCGGCATCGCCGACGAGCTGGCCTCGCTCGGCCAGGGCAGCCCGCTCGGCTTCCGCACCGTGCCCGAGGTGCGCTCCGAGATGGAGGCAGTGGGCCCGTGGGACGGTGCCCGTCCCGACCCGGTGCTCGGCGAGGCGCCCCGCCCGTCGCACGCCGAGGCCGGCGCGCTGGCGCTCTCCACCTGGAAGCAGCTCCTCGACGCGGGATCGATGCAGGACGGCGACGCCAACCTGGCCCTCACCCGCCGTCCGGCCGTCGCACGCGTCAGCCCCGGCACCCTCGCCTCGCTCGACGGCACCACCGGCGACGAGGTGGTCGTCACGGGTGACCGYGGCACCCTCACGGTGCCGGTGGAGGTCGTCGAGGACATGGTCGACGGGGTGGTCTGGCTCCCGACCCACAGCCTCGGTCGGGGGCTCCTCGCCGACCTCGCCTCGCCCGGCAGCACGGTCACCCTGAAGGGAGCCGGCCAGTGATCATCCCCCAGGCACTCACCCTCGCGGCCCAGACGCCGCAGGGCGACGGGCTCGAGGCCTTCGGGCAGGACCCGTGGTGGCTTGTCCTCGTGAAGGCCGTGCTGATCTTCGTGGTCCTGGTCCTGCTGACGCTGTTCAACATCTGGTGGGAGCGCCGCGTCGTCGCTCGCATGCAGCACCGCATCGGTCCCAACGTCAACGGTCCCTTCGGCCTGCTCCAGTCGCTCGCCGACGGCGTCAAGCTCGCGCTCAAGGAGGACCTGATCCCCAAGGCCGCCGACAAGGCGGTCTTCCTGATCGCCCCGGTGCTCGCGGTCATCCCGGCGTTCGTGACCTTCTCGGTGATCCCGTTCGGACCCGTGGTCGAGCTGCCGTTCACCGATCGCACGACGCCCCTCCAGCTCACCGACATGCCCGTCGCGGTGCTGTTCGTGATGGCCATCGCCTCGATCGGGATCTACGGCATCGTCCTCGGAGGCTGGTCCTCCGGCTCGACGTACTCCCTGCTCGGCGGCCTGCGCTCGAGCGCGCAGATGATCTCCTACGAGGTCGCGATGGGCCTCGCGCTGGTGGCCGTGTTCCTCTACGCCGGCTCGATGTCGACCTCGGAGATCGTCGCGGCCCAGAACCCCGACCCCGAGTACTGGCTGGGCGTCATCCCGATCCCCACCTGGTACGCCCTGATCCYGCTGCCGTCGTTCGTCATCTACGTGATCGCGATGGTGGGCGAGACCAACCGCGCGCCCTTCGACCTCCCCGAGGCCGAGGGCGAGCTGGTCGGCGGCTTCCACACCGAGTACTCCAGCCTCAAGTTCGCGCTGTTCTTCCTCGCCGAGTACATCAACATGGCGACGGTGTCGGCGCTCGCGACGACGCTGTTCCTGGGCGGCTGGCACGCGCCGTGGCCGATCATCCAGCTGTGGGAGGGCGCCGACTCCGGCTACTGGCCGCTGCTGTGGTTCTTCGGCAAGATGCTGCTCTTCATCTTCATGTTCATCTGGCTGCGCGGCTCGCTGCCCCGGCTGCGCTACGACCAGTTCATGGCGTTCGGCTGGAAGCGGCTCATCCCGATCTCGCTGGTGTGGATCATCGCCGTCGCGACCATCCGCGTGCTGACCCTCGACGGGGGTGTCAACCGTGACTACCTCCTCGGCGCCGCCGGGGTCCTGCTCGCCCTGTTCCTGGTGCTGTTCTTCGTCGGCGACCGGGACTCCGCGGACGACGAGGGCGAGGCCGAGCCGGACCGCGAGCCGGTCGACGCCTTCGCCGGCGGCTTCCCGGTCCCGCCCATGCCCGCCGGTGGTGCGGTTCGCGGCGCCGCCGCCCCGTTGACCTTCGCCGACCGTCGTACGACGGTGCCGGGCACCACGAGCACGACCGTCGTCGACGGCGCGACCGCCTCCGGGTCCGCGTCGCACAAGGAGAAGTCATGAGTGAGTCCAAGGGCTTCAAGGAGCAGTTCTGGGACCCGGTCGCCGGCTTCGGCGTCACGTTCCGGACGATGTTCAAGAAGGTCGTCACCGAGCAGTACCCCTTCGAGAAGCTGCCGACGGCGCCCCGCTTCCACGGTCGCCACCAGCTCAACCGCTGGCCCGACGGCCTCGAGAAGTGCATCGGCTGCGAGCTGTGCGCCTGGGCCTGCCCGGCCGACGCGATCTACGTCGAGGGTGGCTCCAACACCGACGGCCCCGACGGGGAGCGGTTCAGCCCCGGCGAGCGCTACGGCCGCGTCTACCAGATCAACTACCTGCGCTGCATCCTGTGCGGGCTGTGCATCGAGGCCTGCCCGACGCGCGCGCTCACGATGACCAACGAGTACGAGCTGGCCGACAACAACCGCGCCGACCTCATCTACGAGAAGTCCGACCTGCTGGCCCCGCTCCTGCCCGGCATGGAGCAGCCCCCGCACCCGATGCGCCTCGGCGCCGACGAGACCGACTACTACCGCGGCACGTTCAATGTCGATGGACGCGAGAGCGTCGCCTCCGGCGCCACGCTGCCGGTCGACGGTGGCGACAGCGTCGCCTCGCCCGAGGACCTCGTGACCGACCGGACCGCAGGGGAGGGGAGCCACTGATGGCCTTCTGGATCCTGGCCCCGATCATGGTGGTCGCCGCCCTCGGCATCCTGTTCGTCCGCAAGGCGGTGCACGCCGCGATGCTGCTGGCCGTCGTGATGATCAGCCTCGCCGTGCTGTACGCCGTCCTGGACGCGCCCTTCCTCTTCGCCGTGCAAATCATCGTCTACACCGGCGCCATCTTGATGCTGTTCCTCTTCGTGCTGATGCTGGTCGGCGTCGACGCCTCCGACTCGGTCGTGGAGACGATCCGCGGCCAGCGCGCGATGGCCACCGTGCTGGGCCTGGTCCTGGGCCTCGTCCTGGTCACGGCCTTCTCGCAGGTCTCGCTCGGCACCGCCGTCGGCATGGACGAGGCCAACGCGGGCGGCAACATCGAGCAGCTGGCGAACATCTTGTTCAGCCGCTACGTCTTCGCCTTCGAGGCGACCAGCGCGCTCCTCATCACCGCGGCCATCGGCGCCATGGTCCTCGCCCACCGCGAGCGACTCACGCCCAAGCCGACGCAGGCGTCGCTGGCCGCGCAGCGGATGCGCGACTACGCCGAGTCGGGCAAGCACCTCGGCCCGCTGCCCTCGCCGGGCGTCTACGCCCGCCACAACGCGGTCGACACCCCGGCGCTGCTGCCCGACGGCACCGCGTCGGAGGCCTCGATCTCCCGCGTCCTGGCGGCACGGGGCACCGTGCGCTCCGCGCCGGCCTTCGCCGACGACATCGACGAGGTACGCCGCCAGCTCGGCGGTGGGCGCGCCGACGCGGCCGCCGACCCGACGACCATGCCGGAGCAGTCCGGCAAGGACGGCGCCCCGGCCACGACCGAGGAGGACGTGCGTAGCACCCCAGGACGTTCCTCCGCTTCTCCGCTCCGCTCCTCCGCCGAACAACGCCCAGGGGACCCCGCATGACCAACGAGTACGTCGTGCTCTCCGCGATCCTGTTCACCATCGGCTGCGTCGGAGTCCTGACCCGGCGCAACGCCATCGTGGTCTTCATGTGCGTGGAGCTGATGCTCAACGCCTGCAACCTCGCCCTGGTGGCCTTCGCCAAGCAGCACGGCAACCTCGACGGACAGATCGCCGCCTTCTTCGTGATGGTGGTGGCTGCCGCCGAGGTCGTCATCGGCCTGGCGATCATCATGACCATCTTCCGCACGCGACGCTCGGCCTCGGTCGACGACGCCAGCCTGCTGAAGTACTGAGGACCTGACTGTGAACCTGACTGTGAACGCGGGAGCCATCGTGCTCGCCTCCGAGGGCGGGTCCGTCCCGGTGGTGCACCCCGGTGCCGCCGACGGGGTGTTCTCGCTGCTGTGGCTGGTCATCGCCCTGCCGCTCGCCGGCGCCCTGGTGCTGCTGCTCGGTGGCGCCATGGCTCGTGGCGCCCTGGACCGGGTCGGCCACTGGCTCGGCACCGCCACCGTGGCCGGCTCCTTCGCGCTGAGCGTGGCCCTGTTCGTCTCCCTCCTCGGCAGGTCGGAGGAGGAGCGCCAGGTCGGCCAGCACCTCTACACGTGGTTCCAGGTCGGCGGCCTCGACGTGGGCATGGACCTGCTCTACGACCCGCTGTCGGCGCTCTTCCTGCTGCTGATCACCGGTGTCGGGTCGCTCATCCACGTCTACTCGATCGCCTACATGGAGCACGACCCCCGCCGGCGCCGCTTCTTCGGCTACCTCAACCTCTTCGTCGCCGCGATGCTGGTGCTGGTCCTCTCGGCCAACTACCTGGGCCTCTTCCTCGGCTGGGAGGGCGTCGGCCTCGCGTCGTACCTCCTCATCGGCTTCTGGCAGCACAAGCGCTCCGCGGCCGCGGCGGCCAAGAAGGCCTTCGTCATCAACCGGGTCGGTGACATCGGCCTGTCGCTGGCCATCGCCCTCCTGTTCGCCACCTTCGGCACCACCGACTTCGCCGCGATCAGCGCCGTGTCGGGCGACGCGAGCCAGGGCACGCTCAACGCGCTCGGCCTGCTCCTCCTGCTCGGTGCCTGCGGCAAGTCGGCCCAGGTCCCGCTCCAGGCGTGGCTGCTCGACGCGATGGAGGGCCCGACCCCGGTCTCGGCCCTCATCCACGCGGCGACCATGGTCACCGCCGGTGTCTACCTCGTGGTCCGCTCCAACTTCATCTACGAGCTCGCGCCCGTCGCGCAGACCGTGGTGGTCATCGTCGCCACCGTCACGCTGCTGTGGGGCGCGATCCTCGGCTGCGCCAAGGACGACATCAAGAAGGCGCTCGCGGGCTCCACGATGAGCCAGATCGGCTACATGATGCTGGCCGCCGGGCTGGGCGTCGCGGGCTACCCGTTCGCGATCTTCCACCTGCTGACCCACGGCTTCTTCAAGGCCAACATGTTCCTCGGCGCCGGCTCGGTCATGCACGGGATGGACGACGACGTGGACATGCGCCACTACGGCGGGCTGTCGAAGTACATGCCGATCACCTTCCTGACCTTTGCGATGGGCTACCTCGCGATCATCGGCTTCCCCGGGTTCTCCGGCTTCTGGTCCAAGGACAAGATCATCGAGACCGCCCTCGCCGAGAACCTCGTCGTCGGCCTCTGCGCCCTCCTCGGCGCCGGCATCACCGGCTTCTACATGACCCGGCTGATGCTGATGACGTTCTTCGGCGAGAAGCGTTGGTCCGAGGGCGTCCACCCGCACGAGTCGCCGAAGCTGATGACCGTGCCGCTGATCGTGCTCGCTGCGCTCTCGGTCCTCGGTGGCGTGCTGCTCCTCGGTGACTTCGTGGTCGACTTCCTCGCCCCGGTGACCGGCGTGGCCGAGCACCACGAGCCGCCGCTGGCGCCGATCGCCATCACGATCCTCGCGGTCGTGGTGGTCGCGGTGGGCGTCGGTGCCGCGTGGTTCCTCGTGGGCCGGCAGGCCGTGCCCCGCGAGGCCCCGCAGGACGTCTCCTTCGCGACCCGCGCCGCCCGCGCCGACCTGTACGGCGACGCGATCAACGACGCGGTGGTGGTCCGGCCGGGTCTCGACCTCGTGCACGGCCTGACGACCTTCGACCGCGTCGGCGTCGACGGGGCCGTCGAGGGCGGTTCCGCGGCCGTCGGCGGCATCTCCGGAGTGCTGCGTCGCGTCCAGAACGGCTTCGTCCGCTCCTATGCCCTGTCCCTGCTCGGCGGCGCCCTCCTCGTCGTCCTGGCCCTGCTGGCGGTGAACCTGGCATGAACAGCCTTCCTGTCCTCACGATCCTGATCGCGCTGCCCCTCGTGGGCGCGCTCGTCACGGCGTTCCTCCCGGCCGCGACCGCGCGCCTGGCCGGCCTCGGCTTCGCCGGCGCCGCACTGGTGTGGGCGGCCGTGGCCGCCCTGACGTCGTACACCCTCGACGGCGGCATGCAGCTGACCGAGACCCACACGTGGATCGAGGCCCTCGGCGTGCACTACGCGCTCGGCGTCGACGGCCTCGGACTGGTCATGGTGCTGCTCACCACCCTGCTCGTGCCGATCGTCCTCGTCGCTTCCTGGCACGAGGCGGACGACGCCGGCAACGGCGGCAGCCGCGCCTTCGTGGCCTGGGTGCTCGCGCTCGAGGCGATGGCACTGGCCGTCTTCACCGCCACCGACGTGTTCCTCTTCTACGTCGTCTTCGAGGCCACCCTGATCCCGGCCTACTTCCTCATCGGCGGCTTCGGCCGTGCCGGACGCGGTGCCGCGGCGACCAAGTTCCTCATCTACCAGCTCGCCGGCGGCCTGGTGATGCTCGCGTCGGTGATCGGGCTGTACGTCGTGTCCGCCGACGCCGGGAACCCCAGCTTCCTGATCAGCGACCTCGCCGCCCTCGACATCGACCCGATCACCCAGCGGTGGCTGTTCCTCGGCTTCTTCATCGCCTTCGCCATCAAGGCGCCGCTGTTCCCGGTGCACACCTGGCTGGCCGACACGACCGAGCACGCGACCCCGGGCACCTCGGTGCTGCTGGTGTGCGTGCTCGACAAGATCGGCACCTTCGGGATGCTGCGCTTCTGCCTCGGGCTGCTGCCCGACGCCTCGCAGTGGGCGACCCCCGTGGTGGTGGTCCTCGCCCTGATCTCGATCGTGTACGGCGCGCTGGTGGCCATCGGGCAGGACGACATCCTGCGCCTGATCGGTCTCACGTCGCTGAGCCACTTCGGCTTCATCGTGCTCGGCATCTTCGTGTTCAACACCCAGGGCGGTTCGGGCGCGGTCCTCTACATGGTCAACCACGGCATCGCGACCGCCGCGCTCTTCCTGGTGGCGGGCTACATGATCCAGCGGCGCGGGACGGCCTCGATCCGGGCCATGGGCGGCGGCATCGAGAAGGGTGCCCCGGTCATGGCGGGCATCTTCCTGATCTCCGGGCTGGCGGCCTGCGGGCTCCCGGGCCTGTCCACGTTCGTCTCCGAGATGCTCGTGATCATCGCGGCCTTCCAGCACGCCTGGTGGGCAGGTGCCGTGGCGGTCACCGCGATCGTGCTGGCCGCGATCTACGTCCTGTGGCTCTACCAGCGGACCATGACGGGCCCCGAGCAGGTGGAGGTCCGCGACCTCGACCGGCGTGAGATCGGCACCCTGGCGCCGCTCATGCTGGCCCTCCTGCTCTTCGGCTTCGTCCCCATGCCGCTGCTCGACGCGATCAACCCCTACGTCGACGACACGCTCACCCAGGTGGGCGTCAGCGACGAACCCCCGACCGTTCCTGCTGCTGACCAGGCAGGCGTCGACTCCGCCGATGAGACAGCCGACGGCGCGGCCAGCTCGCAGGGAGGCCACGAGTGAACGAGTTCATCAAGCCGACGATCGAGTACTTCGAGCTCTGGCCGCTGCTCGTCGTCTTCGGCGTCGCCTGCCTGGGCGTGCTCGTCGAGGCGTTCGCGCCCCGCTCGGCCCGCTACCGGGCCCAGGTGGTGCTCACCCTCGCCGGCCTCGCGGCCGCGCTCGTGGGCGTCGTCCTGATCGCCCGGGACACCGAGGTCTACGGCGACGGCGCCGCCCGCGGCGTCCTCGCCGTCGGCGGCACCATCGCGGTCGACGGTCCGACCCTGTTCATCTGGGGCCTCGTGCTGGTCCTGGCCCTCGGCGGCACGCTCCTCTTCGCGGAGCGGCACCTCGACGGAGGCGTCT
>NZ_JBFUKA010000135.1:0-8062 GCF_056401085.1 Nocardioides sp. P4_G4 | reverse complement strand
GCCGGACCACGATGCGGTCCCCGTCGGGCTGCTCCACCGGGAAGGCCCCGGGGGCCGCCCGTCCCGCCTGGGCCGCCGTCGCGCTCAACAGCACGGCGACCACCGCCGCAGCGACGGCGGCGAGCACACCCAGCAGTGCGGTCGACAGAGCTCCACGAGCGGACGTCGGCCGGTGGGGGTCGCGATCCAGGGTCTCGGGCATGGGCACTCACCTCGTCCGGTGCCGCACGCGCGGCCGAGGTGAATGTCTCGGAGGGGCCGGGCCGCGCGGTGCTGGCGGCGGGAGGGTTACCCCAAATGAGGGGCCGGCACGAGGTGCTCAGTAGGACTTCGGCAGCCCCAGGCTGTGCATCGCGACGAAGTTGAGGATCATCTCGCGGCTCACCGGCGCGATCCGGCCCGCGCGGGTGGCGACGAGCAGCCCGGCCATGCCGTACTCCTGGCTGATCCCGTTGCCGCCATGGGTCTGCACGGCCCGGTCCACGGCGTCGCAGGCGGCCTCGGCTGCGGCGTACTTCGCCATGTTGGCGGCCTCCCCGGCCCCCATGTCGTCGCCGGCGTCGTACAGCGCGGCGGCCTTCTGGTTCATGAGTCGGGCCAGCTCGATCTCGATGTGCGACTGCGCGAGCGGGTGGGCGATCGCCTGGTGGGCGCCGATCGGGCCCTGGAAGACGGTGCGCTCCTTGGCGTACGCCGCCGCCTTGCCGAGCGCGAACCGCGCGAGCCCGGTGGAGAAGGAGGCCGCCATGATCCGCTCGGGGTTGAGGCCGGCGAAGAGCTGGACGAGGCCGCCGTCCTCGTCACCGACGAGCGCATCGGCGGGGAGCCGGACGTCGTCGATGAACACCTGGAACTGCTTCTCCGGCGAGACGATCTCCATCGGGATCGGGTGTGCCTCGAAGCCGGTGGCGTCCGTCGGGACGACGAACAGGCAGGGCTTGAGCTTGCCCGTGCGGGCGTCCTCGGTGCGGGCGACCACGAGCACGTTGTCCGCCTCGTCGATGCCGGAGATCCAGATCTTGCGGCCGTTGAGCACCCACTCGTCGCCGTCACGGCGAGCGGTGGTGGTGATGTTGTGGGTGTTGGTCCCGGCGTCGGGCTCGGTGATGGCGAAGGCCATGGTGCCGGTGCCGTCGGCGATGCCGGGCAGCCAGCGCTGCTTCTGCACCTCCGTGCCGTAGCGGGTGATGATGGTGCCGCAGATCGCCGGGCTCACGACCATGAGCAGCAGCGGGCAGCCCTGCGCGGCGAGCTCCTCGCAGACCGCGGCGATGTCGCCGATGCCGCCGCCCCCGCCGCCGTACTCCTCGGGGATGTTGATCCCGAGGTAGCCCGCGCGGCCGATCTCGAGCCACAGCTCGGTGGTCTTCTCGCCCTTGCGCGCCTTGTCGGTGAACCAGTCGCGGCCGTACTTGCCGGCCAGCTTGGCGACCTGGACGCGCAGCTCGCGGCGCTCGTCGGACTCGGTGAACGTGCTCATGCGTCTTCTCCTTCTGCGACGGCTTCCACGACGGCGAGGACCTCGCCGGCGGCGACCTGTTGGCCGGTGGTGACGTTGACGGTGACGGTCCCCGCGGAGGGGGCGGTGACCGAGTGCTGCATCTTCATGGCCTCGAGGACCAGGACGACGTCGCCCGCCGCGACGTCATCGCCGTCGGTGACGGCGACCTTGACGACGGTGCCGGGCATCGGGGCGAGCAGGCTGCCGCTGGCGACGGCGTCGGCGGGGTCGGTGAAGCGCGGGACCGGAGCCAGCCGCACGTGTCCCAGGGCCGAGTCGACGTCGACCACCCCCCCGGTGATCGCGACGGCGAACGTCGTGGCCAGTCCGTCCATCTCGAGCATCACCGCGTCGGGGCCGGCCGCGAGCACGCTGGCCCCGTCGACGGCGTACCCGTCCCGGGTGCCGAACCACTCCACGACCAGCGGCTCCTCGCGCCCCGCCACCGCGAACAGCGTGCGCTGCGGCTGCGAGACGACGTTGCGCCAGGCGACCGGTATCCCCTGCTGCACCGTGCGTGCGCGCCGGTCGCCCTCGGCGAGGGCGACCGCTGCGGCGATCGAGGACCACCGCTGCTGGCCGGTGCGGTCGAACTGGCCGTGGGTGCCCTCGGCCAGCAGCGCGGTCGAGACCTCCCCGGCGAGGAAGGCCGGGTCGGCGAGCACGTCGACGAGCTGGTCGCGGTTGGTGGTGACGCCGTGGATGCGCGCCCGCCGCAGGGCCGTGGCGAGCATCCGGGCCGCCTCGGCGCGGGTCGGCGCCCACGCGACGACCTTGGCGAGCATCGCGTCGTAGTGCGTCGACACCTCGTCGCCCGCCTCGAACCCGGCGTCCACCCGTACGCCGCGACCGGGCTGCTCGAAGGTCCAGGTGCCGGGCACCTCGAAGGCCGTCAGCCGGCCGGACTGCGGCTGGTAGTCGGCCGCCGGGTCCTCGGCGTAGATCCGCGCCTCGATCGCGTGGCCCCGGGGCTCGTCGGTGCGCTCGTCCAGGGCCGCGCCCTCGGCCACCCGGAGCTGGAGCTCCACGAGGTCGACGCCGAAGACCGCCTCGGTCACCGGGTGCTCGACCTGGAGCCGGGTGTTCATCTCGAGGAAGAAGAACCGCTCGGTGGCGGGGTCGTAGAGGAACTCGACCGTGCCGGCGCCGACGTAGCCGATAGCCTCCGCCGCTGTCCGGGCCGCCTCGTGCAGCTCCGCGGCGACCTCGGCGGCGAGGTCCGGGGCGGGGGCCTCCTCGACGACCTTCTGGTGGCGGCGCTGCAGCGAGCAGTCGCGCTCGCCGAGCACGACGACGCGGCCGAACCGGTCGCCGACCACCTGCACCTCCACGTGGCGGGAGCGCTCGACGTACGGCTCGACGAAGACCGTGCCGTCGCCGAAGGCGCTGCTCGCCTCCGCCTGCGCGGTCGCGATCTCCCGCTCGAGCGCCGACAGCTCGCGTACGACGCGCATGCCGCGTCCGCCACCACCGGCGGACGCCTTGACCAGCAGCGGGAGGTCGGCCTCGGTGGGCCGCTCGGGCGCCTCCAGCGTCGGGACACCGGCGGCCCTCATGAGCCGCTTGGCCTCGACCTTGGAACCCATCGCCTCCATCGACTTCGGCGTCGGGCCGACCCAGGTGAGCCCGGCGGCCTCGACGGCTCGGGCGAAGTCGGCGTTCTCCGACAGGAAGCCGTAGCCGGGGTGGATCGCGTCGGCGCCGGTGCGCCGGGCCGCCTCGATCACCAGGTCGGCGCGCAGGTAGGTGTCGGTGGGTGCGTTGCCCGGAAGGCGTACGGCGATGTCGGCCTCGGCGACGAAGGGCATCCCCGCGTCGGCGTCGGAGTGGACCGCGACGGTCTCGATGCCGAGCCGTCGGCAGGTGGCGATGACGCGACGGGCGATCTCGCCGCGGTTGGCGACCAGGAGTCGCGTGATCGCGGTCATGTGCGGAACACCCCGAACCGGTCGGTGCCGATGACTGGTCTGTTCGCGATCACCGACAGGCAGATGCCCAGCACGGTGCGGGTGTCGCGCGGGTCGATGACGCCGTCGTCGTACAACATCCCGGACAGCGCGTAGGGCAGGCTCTGCTCCTCGATCATCTGCTCCACCATGGCCCGCATGCCGGCATCGCCCTCCTCGTCGTAGTCGCGTCCCTTGGCCTCGGCGGCGGCGCGCGCGACGATGCTCAGCACGCCCGCGAGCTGCGCCGGACCCATCACCGCGGACTTCGCGTTCGGCCAGGTGAAGAGGAAGCGCGGGTCGAAGGCGCGACCGTTCATGCCGTAGTTGCCGGCGCCGTACGACGCCCCCATCAGGACGCTGATGTGCGGCACGGTGCTGTTGCTGACGGCGTTGATCATCTGGGCGCCGTGCTTGATGATCCCGCCCTGCTCGTAGTCCTTGCCGACCATGTATCCGGTGGTGTTGTGCAGGAAGAGCAGCGGGGTGTCGACCTGGTTGGCGAGCTGGATGAACTGCGTCGCCTTCTGCGCCTCCTCCGAGAACAGCACGCCCTGCGCGTTGGCCAGGATGCCGACCGGGTGGCCGTGGATCCTCGCCCAGCCGGTGACCAGGCTCGCACCGTAGAGCGGCTTGAACTCGTCGAAGACCGCCCCGTTGCTCACGCTGCGACCGTCGCAGATCCGCGCGATCACCTCGCGCGGGTCGAACGGCTCCTTGAGGTCGGTGGGGACGAGGTCCAGCAGGCCGTCGGCGTCGGTCTCGGGCTCGGCGTAGGTGAGGTGGGAATCCCCGCTGAAGCGGGGATCTTGGCGCATGTTGGCCGATGCATCGGCCAAGAACCGTCGGGATCGGCCAGCAAGTTCGGCCTTGCGCCAGTTGAGCCGGGCCACGATCCGCCGGCCGATCCGGATGGCGTCGTGCTCGTCCTCGGCGAGGTAGTCGGCGAGGCCGGAGGTCCGGGCGTGCATCTCGGCACCGCCGAGGGACTCGTCGTCCGACTCCTCGCCGGTGGCCATCTTGACCAGGGGCGGGCCCCCGAGGAAGACCTTGGCCTGCTCGCGCACCATCACGGTGTAGTCGGACATCCCGGGGACGTAGGCCCCGCCCGCGGTCGAGTTGCCGAAGACCAGTGCGACGGTCGGGACCTTGGCCGCCGACGAGCGGGTGATGTCGCGGAAGAGCTTGCCGCCGGGGATGAAGATCTCCTTCTGCGTCGGCAGGTCGGCCCCGCCGGACTCGACGAGCGCGACGGTCGGCAGCCGGTTCTCCTCGGCGATCTGCGAGGCGCGGAAGATCTTCTTGACCGTCCAGGGGTTGCTCGCGCCACCCTTCACGGTCGGGTCGTTGGCGGTGATCATGCACTCGACGCCCTCGATGACCCCGATGCCGGTGACGACGGAGGCGCCGACGGTGAAGTCCGACCCCCAGCCGGCCAGCGGGGACAGCTCGAGGAAGGCGCTGCCCGGGTCCACGAGGAGCTCGATGCGCTCGCGGGCCAGCAGCTTGCCCCGGGCGTGGTGGCGCTCGACGTAACGCTCCCCGCCACCGGCGACGGCGACGGCGTGCTGGGCGTCGAGATCGGCGAGCTTCTCCAGCATGGCCTCGCGATTCGCGCTCATGCCTCCACCACCGCCTTCATCCGCTCCAGCGTCGTGCGCATCCCGCGCACGTTGGTGCCCGAGCGCAACGGGCCGAGGACCAGCCAGTAGAGCCGCACGGGCAGCGTCGACTGCAGGCGGAAGTACTCCGTCACGTCGGTCCCGCCGTCGCGCGGCGCCAGCCGGTAGCCCCAGTTGTTGATCGTCATCGCGTCGGTGCCGACCGCGAACTCGAAGACCTCCTCGGGCAGGCACTGCGTGACCTGGCACGGCGACCAGTACGTCGGGCCGACGCCGTTGCGCCTCAC
Source organism: Nocardioides sp. P4_G4 (assembly GCF_056401085.1). Lineage (NCBI taxonomy): Bacteria > Bacillati > Actinomycetota > Actinomycetes > Propionibacteriales > Nocardioidaceae > Nocardioides > Nocardioides sp. P4_G4. Next base: position 2,706 of record NZ_JBFUKA010000135.1, on the reverse strand, counting down.
GTGGCCGGCGAACTGCGCCCCCACCTCGGGGCCGGTGGAGCCGCGGGTCCACTTCGCCTCGAAGGTCTCGGGGCTGAACTCCCCGATCCGGGTCACGTCGCTCACCAGGTCCCAGACCGTCGCCGGCGCGGCGTCCATCCACACCGTGACCTCGTCGCCGAGGGGACGGAACGGGCCCCTCACGAGGCGTACCCCAGCAGTCGGGCCGCAAGATCCGTGAGCACGTCGGTCGCTCCTCCTCCGATGGGCAGGATCCGGGCATCGCGGTAGTGCCGCTCCACCTCGGTCCCGTGCATGTATCCGGTGCCGCCGTGCAGCTGCACCGCTTCGTGGCAGACGTACGTCGCGCAGTCGACCGCCGTCTGCTTGGCCAGCGCGGCCTCGGCGATGACGGTCTCCCCGGCGAGGTGCCGGTCGACCACGTGGTGGGTGTAGGCGCGAGCCACCTCGACCTGCCGGTGCATCTCGACCAGTCGGTGCTGCACGACCTGGTTGGCGATCAGCGGCTTTCCGAAGGTGGTCCGCTCCCTGCAGTACGCCGCCGTCAGCTCGAGGCTGCGGGCGGCGATGCCGTAGGCGTGCACCGCGAGCGCGATCCGCTCGACGACGAACTGCTCGGCGATCTGGTAGAAGCCCGAGTCGAGCTCGCCGACCACGTTCGACAGCGGGACGCGCACGTCGACGTACGACAGCTCGGCGGTGTCGCTGCAGTGCCAGCCCATCTTGGTCAGCGCACGGTCGACGGTGAAGCCGGGCGTGCCCTTGTCGACGACGACCAGCGAGATCCCCGTGTGGCCGGGGCCCCCGGTGCGGACCGCCGTCGTCACGAAGTCGGCGCGCACGCCGCTGGTGATGAAGGTCTTGGCGCCGTTGATGACGAGCTCGTCGCCGTCGACCACGCCGCGCGTCACGATGCCGGCGACGTCGGACCCGCCGCCCGGCTCGGTGACCGCCAGCGCGCCGATGAGCTCACCGGCCAGCGTGGGCCGGACGTAGCGGTCGACGAGGTCGGGGTCGCGGGAGGCGGAGATGTGCGGCAGCGCGATTCCGGCGGTGAAGAGCGCGGCCATCAGCCCGCTCGACGCGCCGGCGGCGAACATCGCCTCCTGCAGGGCCACGCTGTCGGCGAGGTCGCCGCCCGAGCCGCCGACCTCCTCGGGGAAGGCGACGCCGATCARCCCGAGCGCGCCGGCGGTGGCGTGCAGCTCCCGCGGCACCTCGCCGGCGTCCTCCCACTCCTGGAGGTGGGGCGCCACCTCGCGGCGCACGAACTCGGTCGCCGTCGCCCGCAGGGCGTCTCTCTCAGCACTCACAGCAGTCCGTCCTCGATCGACACGTGGCGCGATCGCACCCACTCGCCCAGGCCCTTGGCCTGCGGGTCGAACCGCGTGGACGCGGCCACCCCGTCGCCGAGCAGGCCGTGGATCACGACATTGACGCCGCCCAGGTTGGGCAGCAGGTAGCAGTCGACCTCGAGGTCGGCGGCCTCCGGGACGAGCTCGCGGATCCGTCGCGGGGTGATCAGCTTGCTCAGCCACTGGACGCGCGCCTCGCGGAGCTCGGAGCCGTCGTGGGCCACCCAGAGCCCCAGGTTGGCGTCGCCGCCCTTGTCGCCCGAGCGGGCGTGCACGAAGGTGCCGAGCGGCATCCGGCGGGTGAGGACGTCGGAGGTCGCGGGGTACGGCGAGGGGCGGATGCCGAGCTGCGGCTCGTGCGCGCGGGTGGCCACGGGCGGGTCGGGGACCGTCTCCCTCGTGCCGTCGGCATGCACGACCGTGTGGACGACCCGGTCGCGGTCGACGTACCGGGCGCGGTAGACGCCGTACGGCGTGGGCGGCGACGGCGGTGCGGTGAGGGTGAAGCCGGGGTACGACGCGAGCGCGAGCTCGACGGCGGCGGCGGTGAACTGCCGCCCGACCGGCTCGGCGTCGGCGTCCTTGACCGTGCAGCGGAGCAGCGAGGAGGCGCCCTGCTCGGTGTCGGCGTCGGCGGCGGGCAGGACGACCTCGGACCACGCGGTCTCGCGGGGCGGGCGGGCGGCGAGCGCGGAGGTCAGCTGGTCGCGCACCCAGGCGGCCTTGGCCTCGACGTCGAGGCCGGTGAGGACGAGCTCGACTGAGTTGCGGAAGCCCCCGAGCTCGTTGACGCAGACCTTGAGCTGCGGCGGCGGCGCCTCGCCGCGGACGCCGGAGATCGCCACCCGGTCCGGTCCCTGCTGGTCGAGGCGGATCGAGTCGAGGTGTGTCGTGACGTCGGGGCCGAGGTAGCGGGTGGACTGGATCTCGTAGACCAGCTGGGCGGTCACGGTGTCGACGGTGACGGCGCCGCCCGTGCCGTCGTGCTTGGTGATCACGCTCGAGCCGTCCGCGGCGATCTCGGCGAGGGGGAAGCCGAGCGGGCGGTCGCGACCGGGGAGGTCGAGGAAGCCGCTGAAGTTGCCGCCCGTCGCCTGGGTCCCGCACTCGAGGACGTGTCCGGCGACGACGGCGCCGGCCACCTCGTCGTACTGCTCGGGGGTCCAGCCGTGGTGCGCGACCGCGGGCCCGACGACCAGCGAGGCGTCGGTGACCCGGCCGGTGACGACCACGTCGGCGCCGGCGCGCAGGGCGGCGGCGATGCCGAGTCCGCCGAGGTAGGCGTTGGCGGTGAGGGCGCCGTCCCATAGGCCGAGGGGGCGCAGGTCGTCGCCCTCGACGTGGGCGATCG
>NZ_JBFUKA010000134.1:0-8114 GCF_056401085.1 Nocardioides sp. P4_G4 | reverse complement strand
GTACGACGACGTGGACGCGCTGGTGCCTCGGCTCGCCGAGCTCGAGGGCCAGCTCACCGCGACCGTCCACGCGACGGCCGCCGACAGCGCGGACGCCGCGAAGCTGATCCCGACCCTCGAGCTCAGGTGTGGCCGCATCCTCTTCAACGGCTGGCCGACCGGCGTCGAGGTGGGCCACGCGATGGTCCACGGCGGTCCGTTCCCGGCGACCTCCGACGGCCGCACGACGAGCGTCGGCAGCCTCGCCATCGAGCGCTTCCAGCGTCCGGTCGCCTACCAGGACGTCCCTGCGGACCTCCTCCCCGAGGCGCTGCGCGACGACAATCCGTGGGGGCTGACGCGTCGCATCGACGGGACCCTCGAGGCATGAGCACCACGATCGCCCGGGTCGACGTCGTCCCGGTCGCCGGGCACGACTCGATGCTGCTGAACCTGAGCGGCGCGCACGGCCCCTTCTTCACCYGCAACATCGCGATCGTCACCGACTCCGAGGGCCGCGAGGGCCTGGGCGAGGTGCCGGGCGGGGAGGCCATCCGCAGCACGATCGCCGATGCCGCCGAGCTGCTCGTCGGCCAGCCGGTCGCTCGCTTCCGGACCCTGCTGCGCCAGGTCGCGACCCGCTTCGCCGATCGCGACGCCGGGGGGAGGGGCCTGCAGACCTTCGACCTGCGCACGACGATCCACGCGGTCACGGCGCTGGAGTCGGCCCTGCTGGACCTGTCCGGCCAGGAGCTGGGCGTGCCCGTGGCCGAGCTGCTCGGTGACGGTCAGCAGCGCGCCCGGGTGCCGATGCTCGGCTACCTCTTCTACGTCGGCGACCCCGACCGCACCGACCTGCCGTACGTCCGCGAGCCGGACGGCGCGGACGCGTGGGAGCGCGTACGCCGCGAGGAGGCGATGACGCCCGAGGGCGTCGTACGGCTGGCGGAGGCGGCGCAGCAGCGCTACGGCTTCAGCGACTTCAAGCTCAAGGGCGGTGTCCTCGCCGGGGAGGCGGAGGTCGCCGCGGTCACCGCGCTGCACGAGCGCTTCCCCGACGCGCGGATCACCCTGGACCCCAACGGCGGCTGGCTGCTCGAGGAGGCCGTGCGGCTGCTCGAGGGCACCGACGACGTGCTCGCCTACGCCGAGGACCCGTGCGGCGCCGAGGGCGGCTTCTCGGGCCGCGAGGTGATGGCCGAGTTCAAGCGGCGTACCGGTCTGCGCACCGCGACCAACATGGTGGCCACCGACTGGCGGCAGATGGCCGACGCCGTGCGGACCAACGCGGTCGACATCCCGCTCGCCGACCCGCACTTCTGGACGATGGCCGGCTCGGTGCGCGTCGCGCAGCTCTGCCACGACTTCGGCCTGACCTGGGGGTCGCACTCCAACAACCACTTCGACGTCTCGCTGGCGATGTTCACCCAGGTCGGTGCCGCGGCACCGGGGGAGATCACCGCGCTGGACACGCACTGGATCTGGCAGGACGGCCAGGGCCTGACCAAGGAGCCGCTGCGGATCGTCGACGGCCACATCCGGGTGCCCGAGGCGCCCGGACTCGGGGTCGTGCTCGACCGCGACCGCCTCGCCGAGGCGCACGCGCTCTACCTGGAGCACGGGCTGGGTGCGCGTGACGACGCGACGGCCATGCAGTACCTCGTGCCGGACTGGAGCTTCGACCCCAAGCGCCCCTGCCTGGTGCGCTGAGTCCGGTGCGCTGAGTCCGGTGCGCTGACGTCCCGGCGGGGGCACGCTCACCACGTCTTTGATGGAATGACCCCGTGAGCACCCACCCGAGACCGCGTCAGACCACCTTCGCCGGCGGGATGATCGTCCTCGGCTCCCTCTTCCTGCTCCTCACGGTGTGGGAGTCGATGACCGGCCTGCGGGGGATCGAGTCGCGCGACGCGATCGAGGACTTCCTGGCCGACGCGCCCGGCAACGGCATGGGCCTGACGGTCGAGGGGACGCTGCAGGCCCTGCGCGTCGTCGCGACGGTCGCCGGCGTGTGCGCGGCCGTCTCGGCGGTGCTCGGCGTCTACGCCCTGCTGGGCCACCGCGCCGCCCGGGTCGGGCTCTCGGTGCTCGCCGTCCCGCTCTTCGTCACCGGGATCGTGGCCGGGGGCTTCATGTCGTCGATCGTCGCGGTCGCCATCGGGCTGCTGTGGCTCTCGCCCTCGCGCGAGTGGTTCAGGGGCGAGGCCGCGGTGGACCGTACGCCGCCTCCCGACGCCGCGAAGGCGGCCGTCTGGCCGCCGCCGCTCGCCCCGGGCGTGCGCCCGGACGCCTCCGCTGATGCGCCACCCGTCGAGTCGTCCCCGTCCTCCGCGGCGGGTCCCGCTCCTGCTGCCGGTCCCGCTTCCGCGCCTGCGCCCGTTTCCGCCCAGCACGGCACCTGGCCGAGGCTGCCGCCGGTGCCCGTGCCGGACCGGCGCCCCGAGGGTGTGATGGTGGCCTTCGTGCTGACCCTCGTCTCGGCGGGCCTGGTGCTGCTGCTCACCGCGATCAGCATGGCCGCCATGGCCCTCTCACCCGACGCGCTGATGGAGGAGGTGCTGCGCCAGCAGCCCGAGCTCGCCGACCAGGGAGTCACCGAGAGCCTGCTCCGGACCACGACCTTCGTCATGGGCGGCATCGTGATGATCTGGGCCGCCGCCGCGGTGGTGCTCGCCTTCCTCACCCTGGGACGTCGCCGCAGTGCCGCCCTGGGACTCATGTTCTCCGCCGCCGTCAGCGCCGTGATGTGCATCCTCGGCACCTTCGCCTCGCTCGTGCTCGCCCTCCCGGCCTTCGCCTCGATCGTCACCGTGGCCGTCCTGCGCCGACCCGATGTCCGGGCGTGGCTTGCCGGGGGCCGGGGCTGACCCGCCGACCGGGCACTTCCTGGCCGCTGGGCGCGCCGACCGGGCACTTCCTGGCAGTTGGGCGCGTCGAGCGTCCTTCCGGTGCGGCGGCGTGCGCAACTGGCGGCGTACGACGGGTGGATCGGCGAGACCCTTGTCGTCCGCCGCCAGTTGTCGGGGCCGGGACCGCGGCCTTGTCGTACGCCGCCAGTTGAGGGGCGCCGGGACTCGCCCGGCGGCAGCAAGACGCGGCGAGCGGGCACTTCCTGTCCCTTGAGCGCGCCGACCGGGCACTTCCTAGCAGCTGGGTGCGTCGAGCGTCCTTCCGGTGCGGCGGCGTGCGCAACTGGCGGCGTACGACGGGTGGATCGGCGAGATCCCTGTCGTCCGCCGCCAGTTGTCGGGGCCGGGACCGCGGCCTTGTCGTCCGCCGCCAGTTGAGGGGCGCCGGGACTCGCCCCGCGGCAGCAAGCCGCGGCGAGCGGGCGTGACCAGGGGAGATCTGAGGTCCCACCGACGCAGACAGGACGCGATGGTGGGCGGACGGGCGGGTTGGTGCGTGGTCAGCAGTGACGCGCGGTCACAGGGCGACGATCTCGCGCACTCGCGACGGGATTCCCTCAGCACGCACGATGGCCAGCTGCGCACCCAGGTCCCGCGGACTGAAGGTCACGACTCCGGCGGCAACCTCGTCCGGGGAGAACCACCGGATCCCGTGGACGTTCTCCGCGACCAGGTCCACGCGTGGGCGCGGCTCGAACCGGGCGGCCCGCACGAGGTAGGTCATGTCCGTCTGTCCGTCCCAGTGCGCCATCGGGAACATCCTGGTCAGGCGCCACACGGGGCCGCGGATGTCTGCGCCCTCGAGGCCGAGCTCCTCGGCCAGCTCCCGGTGCAGTGCGTCCCGAGGACTCTCGCCAGGATCGATGCCACCTCCCGGACAGGCCCAGAACCCGCCCTCGATCTCGAGCCCCTCCCAGTCGAAGTGCACGAGCAGGACGTGGTCGTCGTCGTCGAGCAGGAGGGCTCGGACGGCCCGCCGCAGCCGTGGCCCGGGCACGCTCAGCGCCGGGACAGGTCGGCGGCGGCGAGGCGACGTACGCCCTCGCTGATCACGTCGGCCTCCTTGCAGAACGCCCAGCGCACCAGGTGCCGGCCCTCCTCGACGTCGTCGTAGAAGACCTGGGCAGGGATCGCGACCACGCCGGCCACGTCGGGCAGGGCCAGGCAGAACTCGAGCCCGTCGGCCCAGCCGAGATGGCTGATGTCGGTGGTGGCGAAGTAGGTGCCTTCGGGTACGCGCGCGGTGAGTCCCGTGTCGGCGAGCCCGGCGACCAGCAGGTCGCGACGCTCCTGCAGCGAGGCGGCCAGCGCCGCCGGGAAGTCCGGCTCATGGTCCAGCGCGTGCGCCACGGCGGGCTGCAGGGGTGATCCGGACGTGAAGGTCAGCCACTGCTTGGCGGCCAGCACCGCGCCGACGAGCTCGCGCGGGCCCGTCGCCCACCCGACCTTCCAGCCGGTGAACGAGTAGCTCTTCCCGGCGCTCGACAGCGTCAGCGTGCGCTCCCGCATGCCCGGCAGCGTCGCCAGCGGGACGTGCCCCTCGGTCGACAACGCGTCGTCGAAGACCAGGTGCTCGTAGACCTCGTCGGTGACGACGACCAGGTCGTGCTCGATCGCCACGTCGGCGACGGACTGCAGCTCCTCGCGGGTCAGCACCGTACCCGTCGGGTTGTGCGGGGTGTTGAGGAGGATGAGCCGGGTGCGCGGGGTGATCGCGGCGCGCAGCTCGTCGGCGTCGAGGCGGTGGTCGGGGGCGCGCAGGGTGACCGGGCGGCGTACCCCTCCGGCGAACTCGATCATCGCGAGGTAGGAGTCGTACCAGGGCTCGAGGACGACCACCTCGTCGCCGGGATCGACCAGCCCGAGCAGTGCGGCGGCGATGCCCTCGGTGCACCCGGTGGTCACCACCACCTCGCTGTCAGGGTCGATCTCCAGGCCGTAGTGCCGCTGCTGGTGGCGCGCGACGGCCTGGCGCAGCACCGGTACGCCGGTGCCGGGGGCGTACTGGTTGGCGCCACCCTCCAGGGCTCGCACCGCCTCCGCGATCACCGACGGCGGGCCGTCGACGTCGGGGAAGCCCTGGCCGAGGTTGACCGCCCCCGTGCGCACCGCCAGGGCCGACATCTGGGAGAAGATGGTCGGCGGGACGGCGGCGATGCGTGCTGACGAGGTGCGCATGCTCGCGAGGGTAATCGGGCCGTCGCCCCAGTAGGCTCCTCGCCGTGGCCGACAAGACCCCCGCTGACGAGACCCTTGCCCGTGACATCGACGCGACCTGCCGCCTGACCGGGGAGTTCACCCTCCGCTCCGGACAGGTCGCCGACACCTACTTCGACAAGTACCTCTTCGAGGCGCAGCCGGTCCTGCTCGACCGGGTCGCCACACAGATGCTCGACCTGCTGCCCGAAGACACCGAGCTGCTCGGCGGCCTCGAGCTCGGCGGCATCCCGATCGCGACGATGGTGTCGGCCAGGACCGGCCTGCCCGCCCTGTTCGTGCGCAAGAAGGCCAAGGAGTACGGCACCTGCAAGCTGGCCGAGGGGCCGGACGTCGCGGGTCGCCGGGTGACGATCATCGAGGACGTGATCACCACCGGCGGCGCGGTGCGCGACGCCACCCGGGCGCTGCGCGAGGCCGGGGCGACCGTCGAGGTCGTCGTCTGCGCCATCGACCGCTCGCCGGCGGGGGAGAACCCGCTCGCCGACGTCGGCCTCGAGGTCCGCGCCGTGCTCACCCGCGCGCAGCTGGACGCCGCCCAGGCCTGACGGCCCGGAGCGAGGTCCGCGAGGTATCGCTCAGAGCGGCCCGACGTCGCGACCGGAGATGTCGCGGTCGGGTCGACCGTCGCGGTCGTTGTCGTCGGCCTCGTGGCCCGACGTGCGCCGGTGCCGGTGCCACTCCCACAGGATGGGCACCACGGAGAAGGCGAGGATGACGATGATCGCCTTGTCGATGTTCTCGCCCAGCGACGGGAATGCCGCGCCGAGGAAGAACCCGAGCAGGCTGATCGACACCACCCAGCCGGTCGCGCCGACGAGGCTCCACGTGAAGAAGCGGCGCCGGTCCATGTGCGTCACACCGGCCACCACGGTGATGTAGGTGCGCACGAACGGCACGAAGCGTCCGATCACGAGCGCCTTGTTGCCGTGCTTGTCGAAGAACGCCGTGGTCTGGTCGAAGTACTTGCGCTTCAGGATGCGCCCGTCGCGCTCGTAGAGCGGGGGCCCGATGGCGCGGCCGATCTCGTAGCCCGCGATGTTGCCCGCCACCGCCGCGAGGATGAACAGCACCATCGCGATCAGCAGCTCGACGGCGGGCGGACCGGGGAAGACGTCGATCTGCTCCGTGGCGAGGAACAACCCCATCGCGAAGAGCAGGGTGTCGCCGGGCAGGAACGGGAAGAAGAGTCCGCACTCGATGAAGATGATCACCAGGCTGAGCCAGAACATCGCCTCCCCGAAGTGCTCGAGAAGCCAGGCGGGATCCATCCAGTCCATCCCGAGCAGCAGGGGATGGAGGGAGAGCAGCAGGGTCACCGGCTCACCCTAACTTCCGCGGCCTAGGGTGCCCCCATGGACGACGAGCGGGCGCCGTACGACCCCATGCCGCACGGTCCGGCGGAGGTCGGGGTCGGCCCGTGGGAGGGCCCGTGGCCGACCGGTCACGAGTACGACGCGGCGCTCCTCGCCGAGGGTGACCGGCGCAACGTGGTCGACCGCTACCGCTACTGGACGCTCGAGGCGATCGTCGCCGACCTCGACACCCGTCGCCACGACTTCCACGTCGCCATCGAGAACTGGCAGCACGACTTCAACATCGGCACGGTCGTGCGCACGGCCAACGCGTTCCTCGCCCGCGAGGTCCACATCGTCGGCAACCGGCGGTGGAACCGGCGCGGCGCGATGGTCACCGACCGCTACCAGCACGTCCGCCACCACCCCACGGCCGACGACCTCGCCGGCTACCTCCACTCCCTGGAGCGTCCCGTCCGGCTGATGGGCATCGACAACCTGCCCGGCTCGCAGCACCTCGAGACGATGGAGGTGCCCCGCCGTGTCTGCTTCCTGTTCGGGCAGGAGGGCCCGGGGCTGTCCGAGCAGGCGCGGGTGGCGTGCGACGGCACGTTCTCCATCGCCCAGTTCGGATCGACGCGCTCGATCAACGCCAGCGCCGCCGCGGCCATCGCCATGCACTCCTGGGTCCGGACGTACGCCGACCTGTCCGGCGACTCAGCCTGGCGAGGCTGAGCCCGCGGAGCCCGAGCCCGACGCGTTCGACCTCGAGCCCGAGCCCGCGGGGCTCGAGGTGAGCGCCCTCTCCATCGCGACCAGCCCGCGCGAGGAGTGGCTCTTGACCGTGCCCTCGGCGATCCCGAGCTCGCGTGCGGTGTCCGCGACGGGCAGCCCGAGCCAGTGCCGGAGCACGATCACCTTGCGCTGCATCTCCGGCAGCGCCTGGAGCGCGTCGAAGAGTGCCGAGCGCTCCTCCACGTCCCGGTCGGCCGGGGCGGCGGTCTCCGGCAGCTCGTCGGTGACCCGCTCGCGGCGCCACGGCCGCCGGTGCTCGTCGATGTTGGCGCGCACCATGATCTGGCGGACGTAGGCGTCCTCGGTGCCCTTGCCGCACACCCGCGGCCACGCGACGTACAGCTTGGTGAGGGAGGTCTGCAGCAGGTCGTCGGCGCGGTGCCAGTCGCCGCAGATCGCGTAGGCGATCCGGCGCAGGTGCACCTGTCGCGCGGCGACGTAGTCGGAGAAGGCCGCCTCGCGCTCGGCCCGCCTCATCGCAGTCCCTCCCCGTTGTCGCCCTGCGCAGCGAGGTGTCGCAGGAAGGCCGCCATCGTCGGGGCCTGGAGCACGGCCGGGTCGACGGTGGTGGTCTGGTCGGGACCGACGAGGGCGAAGACGACGGTGTCGTCGGCCAGGCGGAGCCGGGCCGCGAACATCTCGTCGACCGGTCCGTACGCCGCCGCCTCCTCGGGCGCGGGCACGGACTCGAGGACGGTCACGCCCGCGGGTACGCGGAGCTCCCCGCCGACGCTGCTCGCCACCTCGGGCTCCTGGAGGCCTCGCTCCGCGGCCACCGTGGCGTCGAGCCACGAGTCGAAGTCCGAGAAGCGCTTGCCCGGTGCGTCCCACGTCGCCCCGCTCGTCCCCCGGTTCGACCAGGTCAGCAGGATCCACTCGGCCTCGCCGCCGGCCTCCGGGCGGGCGGCGATGCCCCACT
>NZ_JBFUKA010000133.1:0-8433 GCF_056401085.1 Nocardioides sp. P4_G4 | reverse complement strand
CGGCAGCACGGCCTCGGTCGCGCCGCAGGTGCTCCGCGACCTGCCCGGCGGCCGGCGCTTCCAGGCCGAGTGGATGCAGTTCCAGGTCGAGGCAGCCACGGGGGTGTGCGCCGACCTGGCGTCGCTCGCCGAGCAGATGTCCGAGGGGCGCAGGGCCGTGGCGCGCGCCGCGGCCGGATGGGGGGCGGACATGGTCTCGAGCGGCACGGCTCCCTTCCGGGTCGCCGGGACGGGTCAGACCACCGACGACGACCGCTTCCGGCACCTGCGCGAGCGGTTCCCCGACATCGCCGAGGAGACGGTGGTGTGCGGCGCCCACGTGCACGTGGGCGTGCCGACGCGAGCGGAGGGGGTCGAGGTCCTCAACCGGGTGCGCGGGTGGCTCCCGGTGCTGCTCGCCCTCAGTGGGAACTCGCCGATGTGGGAGGGGGGCGACTCCGGGTGGGAGAGCTACCGGCACCGGGTCTTCGGTCGCTGGCCGACGGCGCGGCTGGCGCCGTGGTGCATCGACGAGGCCGCGTACGACTCCGCGATCGAGGAGCGCATCTCGGCACGCGACGCGATCGATGCGAGGAGCGTCTACTGGTACGCGCGCCTGTCGCCGCGCTTCCCGACGGTGGAGTTCCGCATCGCCGACACCGGCCTCACCGTCGCCGACACCCTGCTCCAGGCGGCCCTGTGTCGTGCCCTGGTCGCCACCGCGCTCGCCGAGGCCCTCACCCACCAGCCGGCGGCCATGGTGCCGGAGCACGTCCTGGAGGAGTCGCTGGTGAGCGCGGCCCGGTACGGGCTGGGCACGCTCATGATCGATCCGCGCGAGGGAGTCCTGGCGCCCGGCCAGGCTGTCCTCTACCGGATGGTGGAGCACCTGCGCCCTGCCCTCCAGGCCTCGGGCGACTGGCCGACGGTCGCCCAGCTCGTGGCGCAACGACGTACGCAGAAGTCCGGGTCCGCGCGGCAGCGGGCACTGCGCAAGCGGCTCGACGAGGTGGGGTTCGTGGCCGCCCTGGCGGCGGCCAGCCTTCCGGACGGACCGACCGGTGCCGCCCGTGCCGCGGCAGGCACCGACCCCTGGCGGGGGCCGTGATGACCGAGGAGGACGACTGATGAGCGCACTGACGACGGCTACGGAGTCCCGGCTCCGCCGGGCCGTCGCGCTCGGCGCCGGCATCGTGTGGGTGGGTGTCACCGGGCTCGTCCTGGCGTTGGGGGTGGTCGCGGCCACCGTCCTGCTCGGCTGGGCCGCGACGTGCGGCCTCTTCCTGCTGGTGGCCGTGTCCGGGTGGCTGTGGAGCGGACTGAGGTGGCTGCTCGAGGAGGACCCGGGCATCTTCCGCCTCCGGGCCGTGGGCCTCGTCCCCGCGATGGTGGTCGTGAGCGCGATCGGACTCCTCGGACTGCTCGGCCTGGCAGCCGTCCCCCTCGCCACGGTCCTGGCCCTGGCCCACCCCGCGGTCCGTCAGTGGATCCGCGTGAAGGTGGGTCCCGAGAGATGGGCACGGGTCGCGCCGACGAGGAAGCGGGTCGACCCGCCCCGTGCGGCGCCCGGGGCGCGGGTGGTGCCGTTGGTGGAGGAGCCCGAGCTCGTGGTGACCGACGAGCTCACCGACGGCGACCTGTGCGAGGCCTGGCGCAGCAGCTACGTGGCCCTGCAACGAGCCCGGACCGACGCCTCGCGCCTCCGGGCGGTCGAGATGCGCGCGCTGTACCTCGACGACCTGGAGCGACGCCTCGGCGACGACTTCACGCGGTGGATGAAGTCGCTGCCCAGGGCTGCCGAGGATCCGCGGCGGTTCCTGCGCGACCAGGAGCCCCGGGGATAGGGGCATGGACCTGGTGCGGACCGTGGCCCTGGTGGCCGCCCTGGCTGCCGGCAGCGTCGCGGCGATGCTGCTGGTCCGTCGCCGCGCCCCCGCGGGCAGCCGCTTCCAGGACGGGGACCGGGCCTCGGGTGTCTTCGGGAGCCTGGCCACCGGCTTCTCGGTGCTGCTCGGCTTCATGATCTTCCTCGGCTTCACCTCCTACGACACGTCCCTCTCGGGGTCGCAGGACGAGGCGACCCTGGTGGCCCAGCAGGTGGAGACGGCGCAGTTCCTCCCGTCGAGCGTCAGCCTGGAGCTCACGGGAGAGCTGGTCTGCTACGCCCGCTCGGTAGTCACCACCGAATGGGATGCGCTGTCGGCCGGGACCATGACCGCCGGCACCAATCCGTGGGGCGTCGAGCTCTACCGCACCATCCAGACGGTCGAGCCGCGATCGGACACCGCGCAGTCGGCGTACGACCGGTGGATGGACCAGACGGTCCAGCGTCAGCAGGCCAGGGACGACCGGATCCACGGCGCCGAGGGGATCTTGCCGACGCCGCTGTGGGTGGTCCTCTACATCGTCGCCGCGGTGATCTTCGTGTTCATGCTGTTCTTCGCCGACTCGGCCGAGGGCGCGCTCACGCAGGCGGTGCTCATGGGCAGCGTCACCGTCGTCCTCTCCTTCTCGATGCTGCTCCTCAACTTCTTCGACAGCCCGTTCAACGACGGCGCCGGTCAGCTCCGGCCGGAGGCGATGGAGCGCTCGCTCGCCCTGATCGACTCGGAGATGGCGCTCGTCGGCGTCGAACTGACACCACCGTGCGACGACCGTGGGCGCGCACGCTGAGCCGGCTCGGGTACGTCGTGCTGCTCGCGTCCGTGGCCCGGGTGACCACCTTCCCTGTCAGCGTGGCCCTCTGACGCCGAGCGGGGGCTCTCGTCGCGCTCAGGTCGCTCACCGCCATGCTGTGAACAGGTCGGCGTAGGGTCCTCGCTCGCTCACCAGAGCGGTGTGGTGCCCGGCCTGCACGACACGGCCGGCGTCGAAGACCAGGACCCGGTCGGCCCGCTCGGCGGTGGTCATCCGATGGGCGATGGAGACCGTGGTGCGGCCGCGGGTGAGGACACCCAGAGCGGCCTGGACCCGGACGTCGGTGGCGGGGTCCATACCGCTGGTCGCCTCGTCGAGGACGACGAGGTCGGGGTCCACCAGCGCGGTGCGGGCCAGCGCCACGAGCTGACGCTCGCCGACCGAGAGCCGGTCGCCGCGGGGTCCGACGCGGGTGTCGATCCCGTCCGGCAGCCCGTCGACCCAGTCGCTCAGGCCCAGGGCCTCGAGCACGCGACGTACGTCGGCACCGTCCGCCTCGGGCAGGCCGGCGGCGATGTTGTCGCGGAGCGAGGTGTCGAAGAGGAACGGGTCCTGGGGCACGATCACGACCCGCCGCTCGAGGGCGGCATCGGCGATGGTGGCCAACGACCGGCCGCCGAGACGGATCTCGCCGCGCGCCGGTTCGATCCGGCGGGTCAACAGCTTGGCGAACGTGCTCTTGCCCGAACCGGACTCGCCCACGACCGCGACGTGCTCGCCCGGTGCGATGGTGATCGTGAGGTCGTGGACGACCAGTGGCCCACCGGCGTACGCCGCCGCGACACCACGGATCTCGATGCCGACCGGGCCGTCCACCAGGTCGGCGGCGTGGTCGCCGGACACCACCGAGGACGGCGTCACCACGAGCTCGAGGGTGCGCCGCCACCCGACGAGGGCGTTCTGGGCCTCGCCGAGCGCCTGCACCAGGAACTGCAACGGCCGGACGAAGAAGGTCACCAGGAACACCATCGCGACCAACCGGCCCTCGGTGAGGTCGGGGGCGGGACCCCACTCCTGGTGCGTCGACCACGCAACGCCGAGCACGATGACGAGGACGGTCATCGTCGAGATCGCGACCTCGCCCAGCGCGGTGTTGCCGTGCAGCGGGACCAGGGTGCGCAGCTGGCTAGAGCGGGTCCGGTCGACCGCGTCGTCGAGCTGGGCCCGCATCCGCTCCGCGGTGCCGGTCACCCGGATGACCGGAGCGCCGATCACGGCCTCGGCCACCACTCCCTGCAGTGCCGACACCTCGGAGCGCACGGCGGCGAACCGTCGGGCGACGACGCGCTGGACACGGCGCATCACCACGAGCAGCACGACCGCCAGGGCGACCACCGGCACCGTGAGCTGCCAGCAGAAGGCAGCCATGACCGTCGTGGCCAGCGACAGCTGGGCGAGGTGGGTGACCATCTGGACCCCGCCGCCCTGGGTGAAGGTGGTGATGGTGTCGACGTCGCTGGTCAGCCGGGCCAACAGGTCGGTGCTGCGGACCTGGTCGGCGGTTGTGGCCGACATCTCGTGCACACGCTTCAGCCCCTGACGGCGCAGCGAGGCCAGCGCGCGCTCGAGCCGCCCCTGCAGTCGGCGGTTGAGGGCCCACGACGACAGGCCGGCCAGGAGCACGGCGCACGCACCGACGACCAGCGCCTGGCTGACCGCGGACGGCGCCAGGTTCCGGTCGATCGCCCGCTGCACGGTGAGCGGAGCGACGATCCGGCCGGCCCCGGCCGCCATCGCGAGCATGGCCGTCAGCCACAACCCGCTGGCCAGCACGGGGGTGACGAGGACGCCCAACCGCACCAGGGCCCGCGGACCGAGGTGGGACAGGTCGGCCAGGCCGGTCTCAGCCGGCGAGCGCGTCGTCACCGTTGACCGCCGTCTCGCCCGGGCGCACGCCGTACGCCGACACCAGACGCCGGTAGTCCGCGTTGCGCGTCATGACCGCGTCGTGGGTCCCGGTGTCCACGACGCGGCCGGCCGCGAGGAACACCACGGTGTCGGCGATCGCGAGCGCCGCCGGGCGGTTGGCGACGAGCACGACCGTTGGCCCTTGCGCGTCGACGAGCCCCCGCAGGCGCGCAAGGACACGGCGCTCGACGCGCGGGTCGAGCGCCGACGTCGCGTCGTCGAGCACCAGCAGCCGGGGTTCGCGTACCAGGGCCCGTGCCAGGCACAGCCGCTGCCGTTGACCGCCCGAGAGCGTCGCGCCTCGCTCGCCGACCACGGTGTCCAGCCCGAGGGGAAGTGCGGCGACGAAGTCAGCCGCGTCGGCGATCTCGAGCGCGCGCCACAGCTCGGCGTCGCTGTAGGCCCGGAGGTCCTGGCGCGGGTGGCCGTCGAGCACGAGGTTGTCGCGGATGGTCGTGCTGAAGAGGAACGCCGACTGTGCGACCAGACCGAGGGTCTGTGCGCGGCGGGCGGCGCCGAGGGCGGTCAGGGGTTCCCCGTCGAGGAGCACCGACCCAGTGCTCGGCAGCAGCTGGCCGCAGACCAGGTCGACGAGGGTGGACTTCCCTGCGCCCGTGGCCCCGACCAGGGCGAGGACCGTGCCGGCTGCGGCGCACAGCTCGACGTCGCGCACCAGCGAGGTCCGGCCCACCAAGAGGCCGACACGTCTCAGCTCGAGGCGCGCCGGTCCCACCGGAGCCGCGCTGCCGACGTCGCCGTACGTCGTGACCGGAGCCGCCAGCACGGCGCAGACCCGCTCCTGACCCGCGGCCGCGAGGGGCAGGATCGACAGGAACCGGCTCAGCACGCTGAGCGGGATGGACACGGTGAGCAGCAGGTAGCTCACGCCGACGAGCGAGCCGACGGTCATCGTCCCCGACGACACCGCGCCGGCACCGACCCCCAGCACGGCGAGCACCGCGACGGTGGGGAGGAGCTCCAGCAGGGGGTCGAAGACGGCGCTGATCGTTGCCATCCGGGTGTTGGCGGTCCGCAGGCGCTCGACCTCGGGTGCGAAGCGGGCGTCCTCGGCCCTGCCGAGGCCCAGGCTGCGCACCACCGGACCGCCTTCGATGCTCTCGTGTGCCGTGCGCGCGACGTCGCCGCGCGCGCTCTGTCCCTCGCGGGCACGGGGAGCCAGCAGCCTCTGGTACGCCGCGTTGAGGCCGAGCACGCCGGCGACGAGCACCAGGCCGATCGTGGCCAGCGCGGGAGCGGTGGTGGCGAGCTGGACGAGCGTGCCTGCCAGCATCAGGACCATCCCGAGAGCGAAGTAGAGCCACTGCACCGGTGACCACACTGCGTCGACGTCGGAGACCGCGTGAGCGAGCAGCCGACCCGGGGGATGACGGCGGTGCCAGGCCTGGTCGAGGTCGAGGTAGCGATGCACGACGGCACGACGGGTGGCGGCCTGCGTGCGGTGCTGCACCTGACCGGTGGCGACACCGCGGACCCAGATCGTGGCGCAGCGCACGGCCGAGACACCCAGGATCAGTGCGGCACTGGTCCACCACACAGACCCCGCCACGGCACGGCCGGTCAGCGCGGGCACGGCGAGGTTGTCGGTCGCCCAGCCGACCGCCGCTGCACCGACGACCATCGTCGCCCCGTTGACGAGGCCGGCGAGGGTGGCGAGGGCTGCGGGCCCGGGATGGTCGACGGACGCGCGGACCATCATCCGCAGGCCCCGTGTCAGCGTGCTCATGCGCGCCGCCGGGGCCGGGCCGGACGGCGGTCGGGCACCACGCCTGTCTCGCGCGCAGCCCCAGCGCGGGCCCGCTCAGGCAAGGACCTGATCGGCCGCGAGAAGGTCGGCCAAGGCCGGGCTGGGCGGGTCCGTCGCGGACACCTGCGGGCCCAGCAGCCGCTGCACCGCGGCGTTGAGCGGCGCTGCGAGCCCGTGTCGGCGCGCCATCAGCACGACCTCGCCGTTGAGGTAGTCGACCTCGCTGGAGGTGCCGCGGGCGAAGGACTGCCACGTCGAGAGCCGACCACCCACGTGACCCGCGACGGGCAGCACGGTGAAGTCCACGTCGCCGCGGTCGAGTCGGCCACCGGGTGGCAGGGTCATGCCGGCGGCCGTGAGGACCGCCAGCGCCTCCTCGCGCAGCAACGTCCCCGCCCGGTCCCGGCTCCTGTCATCGCCGGTGAAGAGGTCGAGTCCGTTGGCGACGTTGGCGAGGAGCTTGGCGGCCTTCTGCTGCCGGACGTCGTCGACCGACCAGACCGCGAAGCCGGCGCCGACCAGGTCGGCGACCAGCTCGTCCTGCAGACGGTCGCGCGGGGCGGCGTGGCGTCCGAGCCAGACGAGGCCGACGGCCGGCGGCAGCGACGGTGACACGATCTCCCCCGGGACGAGGTGACTGGCCGCGATCCCGATCGTGGCGCCGTAGACCCGGGCGAAGCGACGCAGCGCGAGGTCCTCGGTGAGCAGGCCGTTCTGGTAGGTCACGACCGGCAGGTCGGCCGCGACTCCCACGGGTGCGCCCGTCACGTCGACCACGGGCTGCCAGGCCCACAGGGCGAGCGCCGCCTCGGCGTCCTGGGTCTTGGTCGCCAGGACCAGGATGTCCTCGGGTCGTAGGGCGACGTCGTGGGGACCCGCGGCCACCGCCATGTGCACCACGTCGACACGGTCGGGACGGCGTACCACGAGGCCGTGGTCCCTGACGGCCCGGCCGTGCTCGCCCCGAGCGACGAGCACGACCTGGTGGCCCGCCGGCACGAGCTGTGCGGCGAGGGCGCCGCCGACAGCGCCGCCGCCGATGATCACGTAGCGGCGGTTGGTGGAGGCGGTCATGTGGCGAGGATCCGTCGTCCGGCGGCGAGCAGGGCGGTGTCCTCCTGCGGTGGGTGGATGCGCACGCACAACACGTCGCGCAGGTGTCGCTCGAGCGGGTTCGTGCGGGTGAGGGCGGGGTTACCGAGGGCCGCGACCGCGGTGTTGACCGCCGCGACGACCATCCGGGCGATCTGAACCTTGACCACCGAGAGCTGGGCGGTGACGTCGTGACCGGCGTCGAGGCGCAGGAGGGTCCCGAGAAGCAGTGCCTCGGCCGCGGCGACCTGGGCCTCGATCTCGCCGGCGACCGCCTGGATCCGCTCCGTGGTGGCGATGGGACGACCCAGTGCGGTCGGCACCCGCTCCTGGGCGTAGGTGACGAAGGCTGTGCGCGCGGCGCGGGCGACGCCGATGTAGAGCGCTGGGTGGCCGAAGCTGCCGGGGCCTGCGACCGCGGCCGGGTCGCGGTAGACCCCGTCGGTCAGCGGGATCTCGACGAAGTTCTCCAGTGGAACCGGCACGTCCTTGTAGACCACGTCATGGGTGTTGGAGGCCCGCAGCCCGAGGTGGTCCCATGTCTCGATCCAGGTGATGCCGGGTGCGTCGGCCGGCACCAGCAGGTGGCCCACTCGCTGCACCGGCTCGTCGGTCACGACCCAGACCACGTGGTAGGCGAGCGCAGTGCCGCCAGTGGCATAGGCCTTGTGTCCGGCGAGCGACCAGCCGTCCGCTGTGCGTCGTGCGGTGGTGGTGGGCAGGCCGCCGCGCGCCGGGGCCCCGAGCTCGGGCTCGGCGCGGATGGCGTTGACCAGCGCGGGCCCGTCCTGCGAGCGCCGGAGCAGGTCGGCGTACGCCGCCTCGGGCCAGTGCGGCATCGCCGCCTGGGAGGCGTGGGCGTTGAGGTTGTTGGCCGCCAGCAACCCGACCGAGGCGTCGCCCTCGCCGAGAGCGATGAGCACCCGGGCGGTGTCGATCCGGTCGAGGCCGGGGCCGCCGAACTGCTCGCCGACCGCCGCCGTGAGCAGGCC
>NZ_JBFUKA010000132.1:0-8437 GCF_056401085.1 Nocardioides sp. P4_G4 | reverse complement strand
AACATTGGGAGAGGGGTCGCCATCAGGCGGCCCCTCTTTCCCATTTCTGCCTCTTTTTCGCCTTGTCTCCTGGCCCATCCCGTTCGGGGGTGGGCCCTTGTGCATCCACAGGCTCTTCTTCGTGGTGTCGTGTCCACCGAACGTGGTCGATCCCGGCCGCGGGTCGGTGGGTTCCTCCAGTCTGGGTGCTGGAGGTGGTGTGCACATGGCTGCACGTACAGCTGTCGGCCCCGAGGTGGGCCGGGAGGACGACGTCAACGTCGTGCGTCTGGTGGGTCGGCTCTCGGCGCCGGCCATGGAGGTCGTGCTCCCGAGCGGAGACACGCTGTGCTCGTTCCGCGTGGTGGTGGGGCGCCCGGAGGGACACCCGTCCTCACAGCGGGTCGACGCCCTGGAGTGCAGCACCGTGCTGGGCAGGGTCCGTCGGTCCGCCACCTCGTGGCAGGCGGGCGACGTCCTCGAGGTCGAGGGCGCCATCCGGCGGCGGTTCTTCCGTACCCCGTCCGGTGCCGCGTCCCGGGTCGAGGTGGAGGTCAGCTCTGCTCGGCGGGTGCGACGTGCAGGGACCTCATGAGCACACCAAGGCTCGGCTTGGGCTGGAAGGACGTGGCCTTCTCCGGCAGGAGTCGGCCCCGGTTGATGACTCGGACCACGTCCGCGAAGTCGGGAGCCGGGAGCAGGACGGCCGTCGTGGCGGTGTCGGCCAGGCCCAGAGCCTCCTCGACGCTGTGGTGGTACGCGACCTGCGACGTGGGCAGGGTGGACAGCAGATCGCGGTGCAACCACTCCACCGGCAACAGGCCGCGCTGGGGAGCCTCGATGACCGCCCACTTCTCGCCGTCGGTGGCCGTGAGGCGGCCGGGCGCGAGGGCGCTGAGCGCCGTACCGGCGTGGACCGTCCGCGTCGTGCCGCCGGCGGCACGCGCGGAGGACAACAGGTCCTCGAGGCGCACTGCGCTGACCGTGCGATGGATCGCGCCGAGGAAGAGCCCGGTGTCTCCCTGGTCCACCAGCATCGCCAGCCCGCTGTCCCAGGCCGTCCCGGGCTGCTCCTGCTGGAGACGGAGGTAGGCGGCGTAGCGATGGTGACCGTCGGCGATCAGGGCGGCGGACTGCGCGAGGGAGGTGTTGACCATCTCGATATCGGCGGGTCCGTCGATGCGCCACAGGCGCTGGCGCTGGCCGGCCCGGTCGGTGTACTCACGATGTGGTGGCGTGGTCACCAGGTGGCGCACGAACGCGCGCACGTCGGCGGGACCGTCGTGCACCAGCAGGATCGGCGCCGGGTTCATCTCCATCTCGAGCATCCGGTCCGCGAGCTCGTCGACCTGGACCGGGTGGATGCCCTCGTGCGGCCACACGGCACGGTCGTCGAGGCCGGTGGCCCGGCGGGAGRGGTCGAGGGCGCCGACGATCCCGCGGACTGTGAGCCCTCCCGCGGTGTACTCGTGCAGATAGAGGGCGGGCGCCTCGTCCGTGACGACGTGCCCCCGTCGCTCCCACTCCTGCAGGCGCCCGGCCACCGACCGATAGGGTCGCGCGAAGGCGCGTGCCGACGCCGGATCGCCGACCCGGGCAGGGGAGAGCATCATCCCCCTGAACGCGGTGAGCTCCAGTGGCTTCGCGGCGTACGGCGGCGTGACCACGGTGGCGGCGAAGTCCATCGAAGCATCGTAGGGGCCGAGGACTCTCGGCCGGTGGGAGGGTGAGAGTGCTCAAGTCGCGCGACGGCTCGTTGCTGGAGTCGTATGACCTGGTGATGTTCGACCTCGACGGGGTGGTCTACGTCAGCGGGGAGGCCATCGACGGCGTGCCGGACCGGCTGCGCCGGGTGCGGGAGGCGGGCGTGCACCTCGCCTTCGTCACCAACAACGCCAGCCGGACGCCCGAGAAGGTCGCGGGAAACCTCGTCGCGCTGGGGATCGACGCGGACCCCTCCGACGTGGTCACCTCCGCCCAGGCGGCGGCCCGGGTGGTGCGCGAGCGGTTCGGTGCCGGGGCGCACGTGCTGCTGCTCGGTGGCGTCGGTCTCGAGGCGGCCCTGGCGGCCGAGGACCTCGTGGCCCAGACCGAGCCCGACGACGACACGGTCGTGGTCGTCAGCGGCTACGGACCGGACGTCCTGTGGAAGGACATCATGCGGGCCGCGACGTTGGTGAAGGGCGGCCTGCCGTACGTCGCCAGCAACGCGGACATGACCATCCCGACGGACTACGGGCAGGCCCCGGGGCACGGGGTGCTGGTCCGGGCGATCTCCGACTTCGCCGGGGTGGAGCCCGTCGTGGCCGGCAAGCCCTCGCGTCCCCTGCTCGACGAGACGGTGCGTCGCGTGGGTGGCCGGCGACCCCTCATGGTGGGGGACAGGCTGGACACCGACATCGAGGGCGCCCGGGCGGTGGAGGTCGACTCCCTCCTGGTGATGACCGGGGTGACCCATCTGGCGGAGCTGGTGGCCGCCGCCCCGCAGCTGCGTCCGACCTACGTCGCCACGGACCTCGAGGGCCTGTTCGACGACCATGGCGTCCCCGAGGTGGAGGAGGGCGCCGCCACGCTGGGCGGCTGGACGGCCCGGGTCGTCGACGGCCGGTTGGAGGTGGACGGATCGGGCGAGCCGTCGGACTTCTGGCGCGTCGCCGCGGTCGCCGGGTGGGCCCACCTCGACGAGACCGGGGAGGCGCCGTCCGTCGAGGGCGTGTCGGTCCCGGACGTCCCCCGCCCCGTGTCGCACGGGTAGCGTGCGCGGAATGGACCAGCAGCACCACGACCAGCAGCACCACGACCAGCAGCAGCACGACGCGCAGGACCCCGAGGGCGCGACGGGTGTGGCCGAGGTCGATGCGGTGCTGTCCTCGCTCGACGGCCTGGCGGACAGCCCGGTCTCCGAGCACGTCGCGGTGTTCGAGAGCGCCCACGAGCGGCTCCGGCGTGCGCTCGACGCCCCGTCGGGCTGAGGGCGATGCCTCCCCGCCGTCTCCGGCTCGACGCCGAGCTCGTCCGCCGTGGACTGGCCCGCTCACGTGAGCACGCCAGCGAGCTGATCGCCGAGGGGCGCGTCAAGGTCAGTGGCGCGGTGGCGACCAAGCCGGCCACCGGGATCACCACCGATGTGGCGATCGTCGTACGCGAGGATCTCGGTCGGCCCGAGTACGTCTCGCGGGGCGGGCACAAGCTCGCCGGCGCCCTGGCGGCGTTCGCAGAGCACGGACTGCAGGTCGAGGGCAAGCGGTGCCTCGACGCGGGTGCCTCGACGGGAGGGTTCACCGACGTCCTGCTGCGCCACGGCGCCCGCGAGGTGGTGGCCGTCGACGTCGGCTACGGCCAGCTCGCGTGGTCCCTGCAGAGCGACGACCGCGTGGTCGTGCACGACCGCACCAACATCCGAGAGCTGACCCTCGACCTGGTCGGTGAGCCCGTCGACCTCGTCGTGGGCGACCTCTCCTTCATCTCCCTCGAGCTGGTCCTCGACCCGCTCCTCGCGGTCACCGCACCCGAGGGGGCGCTGGCCCTGATGGTCAAGCCGCAGTTCGAGGTCGGCAAGGACCGGGTCGGCAAGGGCGGCGTCGTACGCGACCTGGCCCTGCGCGCCGAGGCCGTGACGACCATCGCCGAGGCCGCGGCACGGCGGGGCTGGGGGGCCGTCGCGGTCACCACCAGCCCGTTGCCGGGCCCGTCGGGCAACGTGGAGTTCTTCCTGCTGCTGCGGCGGGGTCCCGCGGCCGTCGGCGGCGACGAGATCGCTGCCGAGGTGCAGCGCTCCCGGTCGCTGGGGGTACCGGGTGAGAGGGTGGGCGAATGACCGAGACGACCGCCCCCGCGCCGACGCCGGACGACGTACGCCGGGTGCTGGTGCTGGCGCACACCGGTCGTCCCGAGGCCCGCGAGGTGGCCCGCGCCTGCGTGGCTGCCCTCACCGGTCACGCCATCGTGGTCCGACTCCTGGCCGAGGAGGCCGCCGACCTCGGCCTGTCGCCGGGATGCGGTGAGCCGGCCATCGAGCTCGTCGACGCCGCCCAGGAGGCGGGGGAGGGCTGCGAGCTCGCCCTGGTCATCGGCGGCGACGGATCCATCCTGCGTGCCGCCGAGATGACCCACACCAGCGGGACCCCGCTGCTCGGCGTCAACCTGGGTCACGTCGGCTTCCTCGCCGAGGCCGAGCAGGACGACGTGGAGTCGACCATCGACGCGATCGTGTCCCGGCGCTACGCCACCGAGGAGCGGCTGACTCTCGACGTCAGCGTCTACCACGACAAGGAGCTGGTCGCGGAGACCTTCGCGCTCAACGAGGCAAGCGTGGAGAAGGCGGCCCGCGAGCGGATGCTCGAGGTCGTGGTGGAGATCGACGGCCGCCCCCTGTCCCGCTGGGGCTGCGACGGGGTCGTGTGCGCCACTCCGACCGGGTCCACCGCCTACAACTTCAGCGCGGGTGGCCCCGTCGTGTGGCCGGGCGTCGAGGCGCTGCTGATGGTCCCGATCAGCGCCCACGCCCTCTTCGCCCGACCCATGGTCGTGGCCCCGACGAGCGTCCTCGCGGTCGAGCTCCTCGCCACCACCCAGGGGGCCGGCGTGCTGTGGTGCGACGGGCGGCGTCCCGTCGACCTGCCGCCGGGGGCCCGCATCGAGGTCCGACGCGGCAAGCGCTCGGTGCGCCTCGTCCGCCTCCACCAGGCGCCGTTCACCGACCGCCTCGTCGCGAAGTTCGACCTGCCGGTCGAGGGCTGGCGCGGCACGGCCGAGCGGCGACGCCGCGAGGTCGTCCCCGTCGGGGAGGGCAGCATCGATGTTTGAGGAGATCCGCATCAGCTCGCTGGGCGTGATCGAGTCGTCGACCCTCGAGCTCGGCCCGGGGCTGACCGTCATCACGGGTGAGACCGGCGCCGGCAAGACCATGGTCGTGACCGCGCTGGCCCTGCTGCTCGGAGGCCGGGCCGACACGGGCGCCGTACGCTCCGGCTCCCCCCACGCCCGCGTGGAGGGCGTCGTCGAGGCCAGCACCCTGCCCGGCTTCCTCGCCGCCGTCGACGAGCTCGGCGGGGACACCGAGGACGGCCGTGTCGTCGTGGCCCGCAACATCGCCGCCGAGGGACGCTCCCGCGCCTGGGTCGGCGGCGCCTCCGTGCCCGTGTCCCGGATGGCCGACGTCACCGAGCCGCTCGTGGCGGTGCACGGCCAGTCCGACCAGCACCGACTGCTCCGGGCAGGCGCCCAGCGCGACGCGCTCGACCGGTTCGCGGCCGGTGCCGTCGACGGGCTCCTGACGCAGTGGCAGCGCCTGCATGCCGAGCTCACCGCCGTCGAACGCGACCTCGACGACGTCGTCACCCACGCCCGCGAGCGAGCGCTCGAGGCCGACCGTCTCCGCTTCGGCCTGGGGGAGATCGAGGCCGTCTCACCGGAGCCCGGGGAGGACTCCGCCCTCGCGGCCGAGGAGTCGCGGCTGGGCTACGCCGACACCCTGCGCACCGCCGCCGAGCAGGCCCGCGAGGCCCTCTCGAGCGACGACGACGTCCCCGACGCGCTGGCCACCACTGCCACCGCGAGGACCCTGCTGGACGGGGTCCGCGACCACGACCCCGAGGCCGGCGAGCTGGCCGACCGCCTCGCCGAGCTCACGTACCTGCTGTCCGACCTGGCGGCCGACGTGGCGTCGTATGCCTCACGGCTCGAGGTCGACCCCCACCGCCTGGCCGCGGTCAGTGAGCGTCGGGCGGCGATCACCGCCCTGACCCGCAAGTACGGCGAGACCGTCGAGGACGTCCTGGCCTGGGCGCAGGAGGGCTCGTTGCGCCTCCTGGACCTCGACGACACCGACGGCCGTGTTGCGGAGCTGCGTTCCGAGCAGGAGCGGTTGCGCACCGAGCTCGCCGATGCCGGGACGCGCCTGTCCACGGCTCGGCAGGTCGCGGCCGGATCGCTCGGCACGCAGGTGAGCGCCGAGCTGACCCAGCTCGCCATGCCGCACGCGGTCGTCACCGTCGCCGTCGCCCAGCACGAGGTGGCCGAGCCCGAGCGGCCCACGCCCGGCGTGCTGCGCGTGGGCAAGCGGTGGCTCCGGGCCACGGCGAGCGGGCTCGACGAGGTCGAGTTCCTGCTCTCCGCCAACTCCGGCAGCGACGCCCGCCCCCTCCACAAGGGGGCGTCGGGCGGTGAGCTGTCGCGCGTGATGCTGGCCCTCGAAGTGAGCCTCGCCGAGTCCAACCCGGTGCCGACCTTCGTCTTCGACGAGGTCGATGCGGGCGTGGGCGGCAAGGCCGCGATCGAGATCGGCCGCCGGCTGGCGGTGCTGGCCAGGCGCGCCCAGGTGCTGGTGGTGACCCACCTCCCGCAGGTCGCGGCGTACGCCGACCGGCACGTCGTCGTGCACAAGCAGAGCGACGGGACCGTCACCACGTCGGGGCTCGTCGTGCTCGACGACACGGCCCGTGAGAAGGAGCTCTCCCGGATGCTCGCCGGCGTCGAGGAGTCCGACTCCGCCCGAGCCCACGCCCGCGAGCTGCTCGACACCGCTGCACCCGCCCGCGCCGGCGCCTGAGCCGGCGTGACACCGGGAACACCCGGCGGCCTGACACGCCGCGCCCCGGCGTCCCGCGAGGCGCCACCCACGGCTGACACCATGAGGCGGTCATGAGGATCTCCACGCGGCAACGCTCCGCCCCCGCCCTGCCGGGCCTGTCCGGCACCGCCCGCGTCGACCGTCGTACCGCCCACCTGCTCTCGCGGGTGCGTCCCGGCGACATCGCGGTCGTCGACCACCAGGACATGGACCGTTCGACCGCCCAGGCGCTCGTCGACGCCGGGGTGGGTGCCGTCCTCAACGTCTCGCCGATGATCTCGGGGCGCTACCCCAACCTCGGACCCCAGGTGCTCGCCGCGGCGGGCGTCGTCGTGGTCGACGGTTGCGGCGCGGAGGCGCTGACGGCCGTCAAGGACGGTGCCCGCGTCCGGCTCCACGAGGGCGCCCTCCACGTCGACGACCGACAGGTCGCCGCCGGTCGCGAGGTCGACCTCGACCTCGTCGAGACCGAGATGGAGTCCGCCCGCCTCGGCCTGCGCGCCCAGCTGGAGAGCTTCACCCACAACAGCACCGAGTTCCTGCGCCGCGAGCAGGACCTGCTGCTCCACGGTCGGGGGGTCCCACGGACCGCCACCGACCTGGCCGACCGCCCGGTCGTCGTGGTCGTCCGCGGCCACGACTGGGAGCAGGAGCTCGCCGGGATCAAGCCCTTCATCAAGGAGCAGAAGCCGGTCCTCATCGGTGTCGACCTGGGCGCCGACGCGCTCCGCGACGCGGGCCACCAGCCCGACATCGTGGTGGCCAGCGCCACGGCCGACGACCTCCCCTCGCTCGAGGTGCTGCGCAAGGCCACCGACGTCATCGCCCTCGTCGAGCGGGGTGCCACCCGGGCCGCCACCGAGCGCCTGGACCGATCCGGCATCCGCCCGCTGCGCTTCGAGACCGGCGCGACCACCGAGGACGCCGCCCTGGTCCTCGCCGACACCGGCCGGGCCAGCCTCATCGTGGGCGTGGGCATGCACGCCACCCTGGACGACTTCCTCGACCGGCGGCGTGCGGGCCTGGCCAGCACCTACCTGACCCGCCTCAAGGTGGGACCCCGCCTCGTCGACGCCGCCGCCGTGCCGCGGTTGTACGACGGCGCCGTGCGCCCCAGGCACCTCCTCGCCCTGGCCCTGGCCGGACTCGTCGCCCTCGGGGCCGCCATCGGCGTGACCCCCGTGGGCCAGGAGTGGGCCGATGCGATCGCCACGGCCGCCGGCCCCACCACCACCGACCTGATCGACAGCCTGCAAGGACTCTTCCGTTGATGACGTTCCGCCAGCACCTGACCACCCTCGTGGCCCTCTTCGTGGCCCTCGCCGTGGGCATCGTCCTCGGTGGGGGGTTGCTCTCCGACGTCACCGAGGCCGCACCGACCGAGGTGGGCGCTCAGACCGACGCAGGCCCCCAGGCGGCGTACGCCGAGAGCTTCACCGGCGCGGTCGCGCCCACACTGGTGGCCGGGAAGCTGGCCGAGCGCTCGGTCGCCCTGGTGACGGTGCCCGGCTCCGACGAGCAGGTCGTCACCGCCCTGAGCGAGCAGGTCGCGGCTGCCGGTGGCACGGTGTCGGCGCGCTACGACCTCACCGAGACGATGGTCGGACCCGACCAGAAGACCCTCGTCGACACCCTCGGCAGCCAGCTGATGACCCAGCAGGGAGACGCGATCGCTGCCGACGCGGCGACGTACGACCGGATCGGCCAGCTCATGGGCCTCGCGGTCGCCACCACCACGGCCGAGGGCGAGGCCGCCAACGGCAAGGGCCGGGCGATCCTCGAGAGCCTCACCGGTGCCGACCTGGTGACCGCACCGGGTGAGGTCGATCGGCGGGCGCCGCTCGTGCTGGTGGTCCTGGGCGACGAGCCGGCCGCCGAGGGCGGTGA
>NZ_JBFUKA010000131.1:0-8773 GCF_056401085.1 Nocardioides sp. P4_G4 | reverse complement strand
TCCTCGGTCGCGGACTCGCTCTCGAGGGTGAAGCCGGCGGACCGCAGCGGCGTCGACAGGTCACGTGCACCGGAGACCACGACGAGGCCGCCGGGCACCAGCGCCCCCGAGCCGAGGGTCCGCAGGAAGGCGTCCGGGGAGGGGCCGTCGTCGAGCACGTGCTCCACGACCACGACGTCCACGGGAGCCACCAGGAACGGCTGCACCCACTCGTCGGCGCGGTTGGCGAGGTCCACCTCGGGGCCCCACTGCTCGTCGGCACCCGCGTCGAGGGGCCAGCGCAGGCACTCGACCTCGCGGTCGTGCTCCTGGGCGAGCCGGCGCGGCACGGTCGAGGGCTGCACGCCGATGTGCAGGACCCGGGGGCCGCCCGCCAGCGTGCTGTCGATGACCGCCGTGGTGTCGTCCTTGGCCCTCATCGCATGTCTCCCTGCTCGTGGCGGTTGCTGCCGCCGCGGCCCGCGGTCGTGACGATGGCGCGCTCCCGGGTCCTGTCCTCGGGCCACGGCACGTGCGAGACCTCGTCGTTGCGTCCGTCCCTGCCGGCGCGCGCGTCCACGGCGGCCCGCTCGACGAGGGCGTCGAACTCCTCGAGCCACTCCGGGGCGGCCCTGCGCACCGTACGCCGCCAGTTGCGCACCCACTTGCCGCGCAGGTGGGCCAGCGCCGCCTCGGGATCGCCACCGAGGGAGCGCTCGACGAAGAGGTAGCGGTTCCGTGTCATGTAGTACAGATGGTAGGGCGAGGGGAGGGCCCCGCTCGACCGCTTGAGGTGCACCATCCGGGCGCGCTGGTCGACGATGATCCGCCACCCCGCCCGGTGGGCGCGGCGGCACCAGTCGGTCTCCTCGAAGTACAGGAAGTACTCCTCCGGCAGCGGACCCACGGTCTCCAGGGTCGTCCGGCGGGCCAGCAGCGACGCTCCCGTCACGTAGTCGACCTCCAGCCGCCTGGGCGGCTCGGTGCCCTCGACGGGCTGGCCCTGGTGGATGTGGCGCGTCTCGCCGTGCTTGGCCTCGTCGACGATGCCGCCGTCGAACCAGATCACCGCCGGCTCACCTGGGTGCACGATGCGTGGACCGACCACGCCGCAGTCGGGGACGTCCTCGAAGACCTGGAGCATCCGGGGCAGCGTGTCGGGCTCGACGCGCGTGTCGGGGTTGAGCAGCCAGACGTACTCGTTGCCGCGCTCGAGGCACCGGGCGATGCCGAGGTTGCTGCCGCCGGCGTACCCGAGGTTGGCGCCGCTGCTGATCACCTCGGCCCGGGCGCCGAGCAGGGCGCGCAGCGCCTCGGCGGACGCGGGGGAGTCGGAGTTGTCGACGACCACGATGTCCAGGTCGAGGTCCCGCGAGGTCTCGAGCGACGCCACGCAGGCGGCGGTGTCGTCGGCGCTGTCGTGGTTGACGATCACGACACCCGTGCGACCGGGCTGGTGCGCGGGCGCAGACGAAGCGTCCCGTGGGCTCCCGGTCATGCGGCGCAGTGTAGACGGCGGAGGACCCCGCACCCGCGCTCGCCCGGGTCGCCGTCGCGCTCGGCGCTCGTTCACACGGACGTAACACGACGGCCACATCCGTTGCCTGCCCGCAACACGACGCGGCAGGCGAGGAAACGTCGCCCGAGCAGGGTTCTGGCCAACAGGTTGGGCCGCTGCATGACACCGTCGTCATGTCGACACGGACCATCCCCTCGAACGTTCCCTGGAGGTTCTGTGGACGGCTACTACGCCTTCATGCTGGTGGCGACTGCCTTCGTCCTGATGATGACGGTGCCCGCGCTGGCCCTGTTCTACGGCGGCATGTCGCGATCCAAGTCCGTGCTCAACATGATGATGATGTCGTTCATCGCCGCGGCCATCGTCGGCATCCTGTACGTCGCGATCGGCTGGTCGATGGGCTTCGGCGGGGAGGGCACGTTCTTCGCCAACCCCTTCGAGCTGCTCTGGCTCGACGGTGTCACCACCGACAACTACATCTACGTGATGTTCCAGATGACCTTTGCGATCATCACGGTCGCGCTGATCAGTGGCGCGGTCGCGGACCGGCTCAAGTTCTCGGCGTGGCTGGTGTTCGTGCCCCTCTGGGCGGTCATCGTCTACTTCCCGATGGCTCACATGGTCTTCAGCTGCACCCCCGACTCGCTCATCTGCGGTCGCATCGGCGCCCAGGACTACGCGGGCGGGACCGCGGTCCACATCAACGCCGGTGTCGCGGCGCTGGTGCTGGTGCTGCTGCTCGGCAAGCGCATCGGCTGGCCCAAGGACCAGATGCGCCCGCACAACCTGACCCTGACCATGCTCGGGGCGGGCATGCTGTGGCTGGGCTGGTACGGCTTCAACGTCGGCTCGATCGTCTTCGGCACGACCTTCGACGAGGACCCCGACGCCTTCCTCTCGCAGTTCTACTCCGAGACCGGCCGCACCTTCGCCAACACCACGCTGGCCACCCTCGCCGCGATCCTCGGCTGGCTGCTCATCGAGCGGCTGCTGCACGGCAAGGCCACCTCGCTCGGCGCCGCGTCCGGCATCGTCGCGGGCCTGGTCGCCATCACCCCGGCGGCCGGGGCCGTCAACCTCAGCGGCGCCGTGGCCATCGGCCTCATCGCCGGCGGCGTGTGCTCCTGGGCGGTCAGCCTCAAGTACAGGCTCGGGTACGACGACTCGCTCGACGTGGTGGGCGTCCACCTGGTCGGCGGCATCATCGGCACCGTGCTGATCGGCGTGTTCTCCACCTCCGCCGGAGCCGGCGGGATCGACGGCCTCCTCTACGGGGGCGGCTGGGGATCCCTGGGCGACCAGACCCTCGGAGTCCTGGTGGCCATCACCTTCTCCGGCGTGCTGACCGCGATCATCGGCCTGGCCATCAAGTACACGATCGGACTTCGCCTCGACGAGGAGGACGAGGTCAACGGCATCGACCTCGCCGAGCACGGCGAGACCGCCTACGACCTGC
The DNA here is from genome assembly GCF_056401085.1 of Nocardioides sp. P4_G4. Classification (NCBI taxonomy): domain Bacteria; kingdom Bacillati; phylum Actinomycetota; class Actinomycetes; order Propionibacteriales; family Nocardioidaceae; genus Nocardioides; species Nocardioides sp. P4_G4. The sequence goes on along the minus strand of NZ_JBFUKA010000131.1, from coordinate 5,819 downwards.
ACAGTGGCAGCAGTGGCGGTGGGACCGGCATCCTGGCCGCGAGCACCGTCAGCCCCTCGAGCACCCAAGGAGCCAACGCATGAAGCTCGTGACCGCAGTCATCAAGCCCCACAAGTGGGAGGACGTCCGTGAGGCGCTGGAGACCTTCGGGGTCACCGGCATGACCGTCTCGGAGGTCAGCGGCTACGGCCGCCAGAAGGGCCACACCGAGGTCTACCGCGGGGCCGAGTACGACATCGCCCTCGTGCCCAAGATCCGGATCGAGATCGTCGTCGACGACGCGGACGCCGAGGACGTGGTCGGCATCATCGTCAAGACGGCACAGACCGGCCGGATCGGCGACGGCAAGGTCTGGGTGAGCCCGGTCGAGACCGTCGTGAGGGTCCGCACCGGGGACACCGACGAAGCTGCCCTCTGAGCAGACCCCCACACTGGCCCGTCGGGACTCGTCCCGGCGGGCCAGTGGCGTACCCGGGGGATCCCCGGGGAGGATCGGAGACACGATGACTGCCCCCGAGAGAGCCGCCCGCACCCAGGATGCCGACCAGCTGTGCCGCGCGGCGTACGACGCCTGCCACGGGCCCGAGGTCGGTGTCGCGCTCGTCGCCGTGGGTGGCTACGGGCGCGGCGAGCTCGCCCCGCACTCGGACCTGGACGTGGTGCTGGTGCACGACGCGGCCGTCGACCCCGGCGCCCTGGCCGAGAAGGTCTGGTACCCGCTGTGGGACTCCGGCTCCCGCCTCGACCACTCGGTGCGCTCGTTGCCCCAGATGGTCGCCGCCGCCGAGGAGGACCTCAAGGTCGCCCTCGGGCTGCTCGACGTGCGCCACCTCGCCGGCGACCCCAACCTCACGCTGCGGCTGCGTGCCACCATGCTGGCCGCGTGGCGACGCGAGGCCCGCGACCGGCTCCCCGAGCTGCGCTCGCTGGTGGACAAGCGCCACGAGGTGGTCGGCGAGCTCGCCCACGTCTCGGTGCCCGACGTCAAGGAGGCCGAGGGCGGCCTGCGGGACGCGACCGTCCTCAAGGCGCTCGAGACGACCTGGCTGGTGGACGTGTCCGGGCCGGAGCTGGAGAGGTCGCGCCAGGCCCTGCTCGACTTCCGCGACCTGCTCCACGCCGAGACGCGCCGGCCCACCGACCGCGTGGCCCCCGAGCTCTGGGACGCGCTGGCCGCCAGCCTCGGCCTGGACGACGCCGCGGCGGCACAGCGCCACGTCCGCGAGATCGGCCGCCGGGTCACCCACCTGTCCCGGCTGACCTGGCGCCGCGTGGCGTCCGTGCTGGCCCGTCCCACGTCGGTGCGCGACGCCCGCCGCCCGGCCCTCGAGCCGATCGCCCCCGGCGTCGCGCTGTCACGCGGCGAGGTGGTGCTGGACGCGCGGGCGCGACCCGACCGCGACCCGGTGCTGCTGCTCCGCGCGGCGGCGGAGGCCGCCGAGCGCGACGTCGTGCTCGCCCCCGCCACCGCTGCCCGGCTGGTGCGCGAGTGCGCCCCGCTGCCCACCCCCTGGCCTGCGGAGGCCCGGGACGCCCTGGTGAGCCTGCTCGCGTCCGGCGACGGACTCCTCGGTGTCTGGGAGACCCTCGAGGAGACCGGCGCCCTCGCCGGCTTCCTCCCGGAGTGGGAGCGCATCCGGCTGCTTCCCCACGCCTCGGCGATCCACCGCTTCACCGTCGACCGGCACGTGGTCGAGACCTGCGTCGAGGCCTCCCGCCTCATCCGCAGCGTCGCTCGCCCCGACGTCCTGCTGGTCGCGGCGCTGCTGCACGACATCGGCAAGGGCGGGCTGACCGAGCACTCGGTGGCCGGCGAGCCGATCGCCCGCGAGATCGCGGAGCGGATGGGCTTCGAGCCCGAGGCCGTCGACCTGGTCACGCTGCTCGTGCGCTGGCACCTGCTCCTGTCCGAGACGGCCACCTCGCGCGACCCCGACGATCCCGCCACCATCGACGCGGTGCTGGCGAAGGTGCCCTCCGCGGAGGCGCTGACCCTGCTGCTCGCCCTCACCGAGGCCGATGGGCGGGCCGCGTCGGCCAAGGCGTGGTCGACGTGGCGGGCCGGCCTCGTGACCAGGCTGGCCACCCACGCCCTGGCCCGCGCCGCCGGCGAGGAGGTCCCGCCCGAGGGTGATCAGTGGGTCCCGGTGCCCGACGTCGTACGCCGCGGTGGGGCGTGGGTGGGTGTCGAGCCCGACGACGGGGGAGCGCGGGTGACCGTCGTCGCCCCCGACCGGATCGGCCTGCTCGCCGACGCCGCAGCGGTGCTCGCCCTGCAGCGGGTGTCCGTGCGCTCCGCGCGGGCCTGGGCGCAGGACCCCGACGACTCCGCCGGCGCGTCCGGCGCCGCACCGGTCGGTGTCTCGGTCTGGGAGGTCGCCGACCCCGATCTCGACCCCGCCGTGCTCCGCGAGCGCCTGGTGGCGATCAGCGAGGGTCGCCTCGACGCCTCCGCCCGGCTGTCGCGACCGGCGCCGAGCCGGCTCGACCCGGTCGTCGCGGTCCGGCACGGCGAGTCGCGTCGGGCCACCGTGCTCGAGGTGCGGATGGACGACCGGCCGGGCGTCGTGCACCTCGTCTGCGCCGCGCTCGCGTCCTGCGACATCTCGGTGCGCTCGGCCCATGTGTCGACGGTGGGGCCGCAGGCGGTGGACGTGTTCTACCTGCAGGAGCAGGGCGCCGGCCGGCTCTCCGACGAGCGGGCCGCCGAGGCCGCCCACGCGGTGCGGGACGCGCTGGTCGGCACGGTGGTCGAGCAGGGCGTCCGACGGTGTTGCTACGGCGTGCAGGTCACTTCCGGGCCTCGTCGAGCACCCGGTCGTGGCGCAGCGACGTGCGGGCGGTCTCCTTGGCGAAGAACACGGCGATCAGCGTGATCACCGAGGCGATGGTCATGTAGATCGCGACGCTGTTGACGTTCGCCGACCCGTTGGTGGCCGGGCCGAGCAGCTTGATGGCGATGATCGGAGCCAGGGCACCGGCGAAGATCGAGGCCAGCTGGTAGCCCACCGAGGCGCCGGTGTAGCGCACCGAGGTGCCGAACAGCTCGGAGAAGAACGCCGCCTGCGGGGAGTACATCAGTGCGTGCAGGATGAGGCCGACGACCACCGCGAGCAGGATCTTGCCCTCGGACTTGCTGGCGATGAGGTCGAAGAAGATCCACGACCAGGCCGCGACGCCGATGGCGCCCGCGATGTAGAGCGGACGGCGGCCCACCCGGTCGCTGAGCGCCCCGATGAGCGGGATGGTCACGAAGTGCACGACGGCACCGATGAGCAGCGCCTCGAGGATGATGCTCTTGTCACCCGTGGTCCCGACGTACGTCRTGAGGAAGGTGATGGAGATGACCGTGAACAGGTAGTACGAGATGTTCTCGGCCATCCGCATGCCCATCGCGACCAGGACCTCGCGCGGGTACTTCTTGATGACCTCGAAGAGCGGCACGTGCGCCTTCTCGGATGTCGAGAGCTGGCTCTGGGACTCCTTGAAGACCGGCGACTCCTCGATCGAGAGGCGCACCCACAGGCCGATGATGACGAGCACGGCGCTCAGCATGAACGGGATGCGCCAGCCCCAGGCGTTGAACGCGTCGTCGGACTGCACGGCCGCGAGGATCCACAGCACGCCGGTGGCGAGCAGGTTGCCCAGCGCCACGCCGGCCTGCGGCCACGACGACCAGAACCCGCGCTGCGAGTCCTCGCCGTGCTCGGCGGCCATGAGCACCGCGCCGCCCCACTCGCCGCCGACGGCGAAGCCCTGCACCAGGCGGCAGAGCAGGAGCAGGAGCGGGGCGCCGATACCGATGCTGGCGTACGTCGGGAGCAGGCCGATCGCGAAGGTCGCGATCCCCATCAGCAGCAGCGAGCTGACCAGCATCTTCTTGCGGCCGACCCGGTCACCGAAGTGGCCGAAGACGATGCCGCCCAGGGGGCGCGCCACGAATCCGAGCGCGTACGTGCCGAACGCCAGCAGGGTCGCGGTGGCGGCCTCGTTCTCGGGGAAGAACAGGGTGCCGAAGACGAGCGCCGCGGCCGATCCGTAGAGGAAGAAGTCGTACCACTCGACGGCGGTGCCGACCAGGGACGCGAAGACGACCTTGACGATGTTGGTGTCGCCAGGCCCCTGCTCCGCTCGGGTGGGATGGGTGACGGGGGATGTCATGTGCTGGGTGTTCCTTTCGGGGGGATCACGCGGGGTGCGTGGTCAGGCGGCGGTCCAGCCGCCGTCGATGAGCAGGGAGGAGCCGGTCATGGAGTCGCTCCCGGGGAGGCAGAAGCCGGCCACGGCACGCGCGACCTCGTCGGGCTCGACGAGGCGTCGTACGGGCGTGCGGGCGAGCAGGACGGTGTCGAGCACCTCCGACTCGTCGATGCCGTGGGCCTTGGCCTGGTCGGCGACCTGGCCCTCCACGAGGGGGGTGCGGACGTAGCCCGGGCACACCGTGTTGCTGGTGACGCCCTTGCCGGCCGCCTCGAGGGCGATCACCTTGGAGAGCCCCTCGAGGCCGTGCTTGGCGCTGACGTACGCCGCCTTGTACGGCGAGGCGCGGTGGCCGTGGACGCTCGAGACGTGCACGATCCGGCCCCAGCCGCGCTCGTACATGCCCGGCAGCAGCTTGCGGGCGAGCAGGAACGGGGCCTCGAGCATCAGGCGCTGGATGAGCCGGAACTGCTCGGGGTCGAACTCCTCGATCGGCGCCACGTGCTGGACGCCGGCGTTGTTGACGAGGATGTCGGCATCGAGGGCGGCGGCGTCGATGGCGTCGGAGTCGGTGAGGTCGAGGCCCAGGGCGTCGCCGCCGAGGGTGGCGGCGACCTTCGCGGCGGCGGTCTCGTCGCGGTCGAGCACGGTGACGTGCGCGCCCAGGTCGGCCAGGTGGCCGGCGACGGCGGCGCCGATGCCGCTCGCGCCGCCCGTCACGAGCGCGCGACGACCCTCCAAGGGGGTGGGCCCGGGGGTCAGCACAGGTGTGGGCGCAGAGGGGTTGGGGGACATGGCCCCGACGCTAGGTCCCCGTGTGACGACCGGCACATGGGCGTGAGCCATACAAGATCGCCCACATGGTGTGGGCGAGGGCTACGTCATGCCTGGAGGCGGCTGACCCGCAGCGCGAGCTGGACGTCGAGCGCCCGCTCGGGGGCGCGCCAGGCGTCCCCCATCAGGCCGGTGACCCGGTCGAGCCGCTGGGTCACCGTGTTGGGGTGCACGTGCAGGGCGGCGGCGGTGTCCTTGAGGCTGCCGCCGCTGGCGAACCACGCGTCGAGCGTGGCCACCAGACTGGTGCCGCGCTGCTGGTCGTAGGCCGACACCGGCCCGAGCTCGCGCTCGACGAACTCGGCCAGCTGGGTGGGACCGTTGCCGCCGAGCAGCAGGCGGGCCACCCCGAGGCCGGCAGGATCGGTGACGTCCCCGACCCGGCCGAGGGTCACCAGGGTCTCCAGGCAGCCCCGGGCCTCGGCGTAGGTGGCCGACAGGTCGCGCGCCGGAGCAGGCCCCGCCACCCCGACCGTGGCGGACGTGCCGGCCCGCGCGACGGCCGCGGCGAGCTGCTGGCCGACCTGACGTGCGTCGGACGCGGGCACGACGAGCACCACGGCTCCCTCGTGCTCGCCCGCGACGCCGTGCATGCCGTCGGCGAGCCGGGACGCCGCCCGGGCGGTGGCCTGCCGACCACCGTCGGCGGGTCCGGCGACCGCCACGACGAGCGGTCCGTCGAGCTGGGCACCATGACGGCGGGCGCGCTCTCGCACCAGCACCGTGTCGTGGGGCGTGGGCGCCAGCAGGTCGCGCAGCAGCTCGCCGCCGATGCGCTCCTCGGC
>NZ_JBFUKA010000130.1:0-8838 GCF_056401085.1 Nocardioides sp. P4_G4 | reverse complement strand
GCCATCGCGTAGCCCGCGCCCGAGGGGGCGGCCGTCTTGTCGGCCATCACCGTCCAGCGGCCGTCGGCGCCGCGCGCGAGGTCGGTGGCGCCCATGACCAGGCGCTGGTCGGCGATGTGGTCGGCGCTGCGGACGAAGTCGGGGTGCCCCAGCACCAGGGCGGCGGGGACGATGCGGTCCGCCAGCAGCCGGCGCTCGCCGTACAGGTCCTCGAGCACCAGCTGGAGGAGCTCGGCCCGCTGGTGCAGGCCCCGCTCCAGTGCCGCCCACTCCGCGCTGCCGATCACCACCGGGAGCGGGTCGATGACCCAGCTCCGGCCGCGGTCGACCTGGTCGGTCAGCCCGCCGTAGCGGATGCCGTCGTCCTCGACGAGGCGGCGCGACTCCGCGCGGGCCTCCAGCAGCCCGGTCAGGCCCATCCGACCCACTGCCGAGGTCACCAGGTCCTGCTCCGGACGCACCGCGGACCCGTCGTACCACTCGTCCACCCCGCCGATGCCCTGCACGAGGGAGCGGTACGCCTCGAGCGTCCCCTCCGTCGAGTCTGGTGCGGAGACGGTCACGCGAGCACCCTAGCGAGCGCGGCAGCGAGGGTGCCCGATCTGTGGCAGGCTCGCGGCCGTGGTCACCGAGCAGGAGACGGGCAACCGGACCGACAGCGCGCAGGTGCGCCTGCTCGGTCCCGACGACCGGGACCAGTTCCTCGCCCTCGCGGGCCGCGACCCGGTGGTCAACGTCTTCGCCGACTACCGGGCGAGGGTGACCAACCTCGAGCCGCGCTGGCTCGGCGGCGAGGTGTGGGGGCGCTTCCGGGGCTCGACCCTGGTGGCCGGTTGCCACATGGGCGCCAACCTCGTCCCGGTCGGGTGCACGGGCGAGGACATGGCGGCCTTCGCGGACCACGCGATGACCCGGGTCCGCTCGACGGCGACCATCGTGGGTCCCCACGAGCCGGTCGCGGCCTTCTGGGACGTGGTGGGCGACCGGTGGGGCACGCCCCGCGAGGCGCGCTGGCGCCAGCCGCACCTCCAGATCGACAGTGATCCTGCCGTGCGACCCGATCCGCTCGTGCGCCTGACGACCCGCGACGACCTCGCCGCGCTGTACCCCGCCTGCGTGGCGATGTACACCGAGGAGGTCGGCGTCTCCCCGGAGGCCGGCGGCGGCAAGGACTACTACCGCGCCCGGGTGCAGCAGCTCATCTCCCGCGGCTGGTCCTTCGCCCGCTTCGACGAGCAGGGCCGGGTCGTCTTCAAGGCCGAGGTCGCCTGTGCCACGCCGTACGCCGCTCAGGTCCAGGGCGTCTACGTCCACCCCGACCACCGCGGCCGGGGGCTCTCGGTCGGCGGGATGGCCGCGGTCGTGCAGCTGGTCCGCCAGCGGATCGCGCCGACGGTCTCGCTCTACGTCAACGAGTGGAACTCCCCGGCCCGCGCGGCCTACGCCCGGGTCGGCTTCACCGAGTCGGCGCGGTTCTCGACGCTGATGTTCTGAGCTCGCCGCGTCAGCCGGCCGGCCGCAGCACCAGGGCGGGCTCGGGGTCCGTCGCGTTCTCGCAGGCCGCGAGGGTGCAGCGCACGGTGGCGTACTGGGTGCCGTTGGTGTCGAGGAGCACGGTGTCCGCGTCCTCCCACCGGATCGCGCCGAACCACTGCTCGGCGTCGTACCGGGCCTGCAGCGTGCCGCGCACCGCGCGCACGCTGACGCGTCCGGGCCCGACCCCGTCGCTGAGGATGTGGACCGTCGCGATCCCGGTGCCGTCGGGGTTGAAGCTCTCCACCCGCTCCCGGCACGAGGTCCACAGCGTGCGTCCCGGCCGGGAGAGGCGGCTCAGCACGGTGCAGCCGTCGAGGTAGGGGTCCTCGGTGTAGGTGGCGAGCAGGTCGTGGCCGAGGTCGGCGATCCCGGCGAAGCGCCGGGTGAGAAGGCTGGTGCGGCCCGAGCGGATGTTCCACCAGAAGGTGCCACGCTCGTACGTGCTCATCAGCACCAGGCGGCCCTCCATGCCCAGGACGGTCGGGTGGTCGGGGAAGTCGCGCTCCTTCACGAGCCGGCCGCTGCGGGCCGAGTAGACCTCGACCGGTGAGCTCCGRCGGCTTCCGTTGCGCAGCCGCACGAGCCGCTTCCCGTCCTCGGACACGGTGATGCCCCACGGGCTCACCCGCAGCAACGGCTTGACGCTGTCGTCGGGGCGCAGCCGCAGGACTCGGTGCTGGCCGAGGCCGTCCTCGTCGGAGGTGCCGATGATGAAGGCGCCCCCCGAGCGGCCGAGGAGGGTGGCCCGCTCGCCGGCGATCTCGACCCGTCGGTCGCCGTCGACGAAGGTCGTCCCGTCGAGGTGGGGGATCGCGATGTCGGCCCCGCGGGACAGGTCCGCGGGGTCGAGGTCGGTGGTGGGCACGACGGCGCCGGCGGGCACGACCGCCAGCAGTGCCCCCGCCGTACCGACAGCCAGGGCGGCGATGGTGCGGGTCAGGGCTCGGCGCCTGCTCGTCATGGTCTCTCCCGGGTGCCTGGTGGCGTCGTGGTGGCGTCGTGGTGGTGTCGTGGTGCTGTGTCAGCAGGGAGACGCGCGCCCCGGGCATCCGGTTGCACCAATCTGGTTCGCGGTGCCGGGAGGGGCGCCAGTAGCCTTCGCCCCATGATCCTCCGCATGTCGAGCCTGTTCGTCCGCACGCTTCGAGACGACCCCAACGACGCGGAGGTGCCGAGCCACCGGCTGCTCGTCCGGGCCGGCTACATCCGCCGCGCCGCCCCCGGCATCTACACGTGGCTGCCGCTGGGTCTGCGGGTGCTGCGCAAGATCGAGAACATCATCCGCGACGAGATGGACGGCATCGGCGCCCAGGAGCTGCTGTTCCCCGCGCTGCTGCCCAAGGAGCCCTACGAGGCGAGCGGCCGCTGGACCGAGTACGGCGACAACATCTTCCGCCTCCAGGACCGCAAGGGTGCCGACTACCTCCTCGGCCCCACCCACGAGGAGATGTTCACCCTCGTCGTCAAGGACCTCTACAGCTCCTACAAGGACCTGCCGCTCTCGATCTACCAGATCCAGACCAAGTACCGCGACGAGGCGCGTCCGCGGGCGGGCCTGCTGCGCGGACGCGAGTTCGTGATGAAGGACTCCTACTCCTTCGACGTCGACGACGCCGGTCTCGAGGCGTCGTACCAGAGGCACCGCGAGGCCTACGTCCGGATCTTCGACCGCCTCGGCTTCGAGTACGTGATCGTCAAGGCCACCTCCGGCGCCATGGGCGGCTCGGCCAGCGAGGAGTTCCTCGCCAAGGCCTCGGTCGGCGAGGACACCTACGTCCGCTGCACGCACTGCGACTACGCCGCCAACGTCGAGGCCGTCGCGGTCCGCCCCCCGGCCGCTGTGGCGTACGACGACGCTCCCGCCGCGCACGCGGAGAAGACCCCCGACACCCCGACCATCGACACGCYCGTCGACCACCTCAACGACGCGTACCCGCGCGAGGACCGTCCCTGGGCGGCCGGCGACACCCTCAAGAACGTCCTGGTGGTCCTCAAGCACCCGGACGGCACCCGCGAGCCGCTCGCCATCGGCGTGCCCGGCGACCGGGAGGTCGACCAGAAGCGCCTCGAGGGCCAGCTCGAGCCGATCGAGGTCGCCGCCATGGACGAGGCCGAGCTGGCCAGCCACCCGGCGCTGGTCAAGGGCTACATCGGCCCCGGAGCGCTCGGCGAGGACTCCGCGTCCGGCATCCGCTACCTCGTGGACCCCCGCGTGGTCGAGGGCACCCGCTGGGTGACCGGCGCCGACACCCCCGGCTCCCACGTCATCGACCTCGTCGCCGGACGCGACTTCACCCCCGACGGCACCATCGAGGCGGCCGACGTGCGCGATGGCGACGCCTGCCCGAACTGCACCGAGGGCACCCTGGAGTCGGCCCGCGGCGTCGAGATGGGCCACATCTTCCAGCTCGGCCGCAAGTACGCCGAGGCGCTCGACCTCAAGGTCCTCGACGAGAACGGCAAGCTCGTCACCGTCACCATGGGCTCCTACGGCATCGGCCCCTCGCGCGCCGTCGCCGCGATCGCCGAGGGCACCCTCGACGACAGCGGCCTGTGCTGGCCGCGCGACGTCGCCCCCGTCGACGTCCACGTGGTGGCCGCAGGCAAGGACCCGGCGATCTTCGCCGCCGCCGAGGAGCTCGCCGCGGCACTGTCCGCCCAGCGCATCGACGTGCTGTACGACGACCGCACCGGCAAGGTGAGCCCGGGCGTGAAGTTCAAGGACGCCGAGCTCATCGGCGTGCCCACCATCGTCACCGTCGGCCGCGGCCTGGCCGACGGCGTCGTGGAGGTGCGCGACCGCGCCACCGACGAGCGCCGCGACGTGCCGGTGGCCGACGCCGCGGCCCACGTGGCCGCGCTCGTCCGGGGCTGATCAGCGCGGTGGGCACCCCCGACCTCCAGGCGGTCATCTTCGACTGGGGCGGCACCCTGACCCGCTGGCACGACGTCGACTTCCACGCCGAGTCGCTGGCGCTGGCCGAGGCGGTGGTCCGCGCCGAGCACCACTCGCCCGACGAGATCACCTCCCGCCTGCACGCCGCGGGATCGGTGGTCTGGGGGAGGAGCCGCGACCACCAGCAGAGCGCGACGATCGCCGACCTCTTCACCGAGGCCGGGCTCGAGCACGACCCCGAGCTCCTGAGCGCCTACTACGAGTTCTGGGAGCCGCACACCGCCACCGACCCGGAGTGCCGCCCCATGTTCGCCGAGCTGCGTGCGATGGGCCTCAAGGTCGGCGTGCTGTCCAACACGATCTGGCCCCGCGAGTGGCACGTCGGGTTCTTCGAGCGCGACGGCGTCTACGACCTGGTCGACGGGGACGTCTACACGAGCGAGATCCCGTGGACCAAGCCGTCCGCTCGGGCGTTCGGCGCCGCGATGGAGGCCGTGGGCGTCGACGACCCGGCGGCCTGCGTCTACGTGGGCGACCGGCTCTTCGACGACATCTGGGGAGCCAGGGCGGCCGGGCTGCACGCGATCCACGTGCCGCTGAGCAGCATCCCGCCCGAGCAGGTCGGTCACACCGAGGGCGAGCCGCACGCCGTGGTCCACGCGCTGGCCCAGGTGCCCGACGCCGTCCGCGGGCTCGGGTGACTGTTCGTCCACTTTTGCAGGTTTACGCAGCGCGCAAAGATGCAACCATCGGGAGGTGGGCGCAAGCACCCGGGTGCTGCATAGTTCTGCATGTGCCACCGTCACCCCACATGACGTGGCACACGGGTGATGCTGACCAACCCCTGGTCCGCGTCCTCACCGGCTGGGGGAGATCTCGGGACTTCCCCACTCGGTGAGGGCGCGGACCTTCCCATGTCGGGGCACTCCGCGGGCGACGACTCCGCGACGGAGGTCTCAGCCCAGCTCGGGCGCTCCGGGGAACGCCGCGGGTCGGCCCCCCAGGCGCAGCTGGAGCACGGCCGCCTCGGTGAGCGCCCCGGCGGCCCAGCGGCGCTGCGGGCCGGCCGACTCGGCCACGAGCGCGGCGTACGTCTCGGCACAGGACTGCTCGGTGAGCAGCGCGGCCCGGGCCACGCGGGTCGCCCCGCCCAAGTCGGCCGGCTCCTCGTACGCCGCCCCGGCCGCGACCGGCTCCGCGCCGAGGTCCGCGATCATCAGCCGCAGCTGGTCCCGGCGGGCGCGGTGCGCGCGGTAGCCGTCCTGGAGCGCCTCGAAGAGCGCCGGGTCCGTGGACTGCGACGTGCGACCGCCGTAGAGGCCGTACAGGTGCAGGGCGGCGTGCTCCGCCGACAGGGTCGCCTGGAGGGCCTCGAGGGTGCTCATGCGCCCGGGCCCGTCGTCGGACCGTCGCCGTCGAGCACGGTCAGGTGCTGGGTGAGGGAGGCCGCCATGCTGGCCAGCGCCCGGGCGAAGTCGCCGCTCTGCGCCGCGCCGGTCGCCTCGCGCAGGGTGCGGACGAGGCCGGTCTCCGCGCGGCGTACCCGGGCGAGGGCCACGGGGGGCCGACCGGGCACGGCGGGGGAGGCGGTGGCGTCCTGCTCCACCTCGGCGGCCCCGTCGAGGACGGCCCGGTGGCTCGCGTGCACGTCGACGAGCGGCTGGAGGTCGGCGGCGAGGTCCGGATGGCGGTCCAGCGTGGCCCGGGCCAGCGCGGCCGTGCGGTCGAGCGCCTCCAGGACCGTGCCGAGCAGCAGGACGTCGGCGTCGGGCTCGGGGTCCGCGGCGGCGGCCGGCCCGGGCTCGTCCGAGGGTGGGTCGAGGGTGCAGCCGGCCACGAGTCCCGAGCCCGCGAGCGTCCCGGTGAGGGCCAGGCCGACCGCCGAACGGCGGGAGACGGGGCGGGCGCGCACGGACACGCCCGGAACCCTATCCGCCGCCGGTGGACCACCCGGGGCCAGCGGCTATCGTGGGCCCCGAACGACAACAGCACAAGGAGGTCGCACACTCGTGAGCAGCGCCAGACAGGACGCCACCCGGGACCGGATCGAGGAGGCACTCGTCGGACCCCTGTCCGAGCAGGGCCTCGACGTCGAGGCGGTGGACGTGACGCCGGCCGGCAAGCGACGGGTGCTGCGGGTGGCCGTCGACAAGGACGGCGGGGTGACCCTCGACGACGTCGCCGACGCGACGCGGTCGATCTCCGAGGTGCTCGACGCCTCCGACGTGATGGGCGAGATGCCCTACACCCTCGAGGTGACCTCCCGAGGGGTCGACCGCCCCCTGACGTTGCCGCGCCACTGGCGCCGCAACGTCGACCGGCTGGTCAAGGTCACGCCCGTCGAGGGCGAGCCGCTGACCGGCCGCATCACCACCTGTGACGAGACCTCGGTGACCCTCGACGTCGACGGAGCCCCCCGGGTCCTGGCGTACGCCGAGGTCGCCAAGGCCCTCGTGCAGATCGAGTTCAACCGCAAGCGCGACAAGAGCGAGGACGCCTGATGGACATCGACCTGAGCATCCTGAGGATGCTGGAACGCGAGAAGGAGATCTCCTTCGACGTGCTCGTCGAGGCGATCGAGCAGGCACTGCTCACGGCGTACCACAAGACCCCCGGCGCGCAGGACACCGCGCGCGTCGAGCTCGACCGCAAGAACGGGCACGTCAGCGTGCTCGTGCGCGAGGTCGACGAGGACGGCAACGCCTCCGAGGAGTACGACGACACCCCAGCCGGCTTCGGCCGGATCGCCGCCACGACCGCGAAGCAGATCATGCTCCAACGCCTGCGTGACGCCGAGGACGACATCCGCTTCGGGGAGTTCGCCGGCAAGGAGGGCGACATCATCTCCGGGATCATCCAGCAGGGACGCAACCCCGACGACGTGATGGTCGACCTCGGCAAGCTCGAGGCACTGCTGCCCGTCGGCGAGCGGGTGCCGGGGGAGGAGTACAAGCACGGCGAACGCATCAAGACCCTGGTCGTGTCGGTGCGCAAGGGCATGCGCGGGCCGCAGATCACCCTGTCGCGCAGCCACCCCAACCTCGTCAAGAAGCTCTTCGCGCTCGAGGTGCCCGAGATCGCCGACGGCACCGTCGAGATCGCGGCCATCGCCCGCGAGGCCGGCCACCGCACCAAGATCGCCGTGCACTCGAGCGTGCCCGGGGTCAACGCCAAGGGCGCCTGCATCGGCCCGATGGGCCAGCGGGCCCGCAACGTCACCGCCGAGCTGCACGGGGAGAAGGTCGACATCGTCGACTGGTCGGAGGACCCCGCCCAGTTCGTGGCCGAGGCCCTGTCGCCGGCCCGGGTCAGCGCAGTGGAGATCGTCGACGCCACCACCCGGTCCTGCCGCGTGGTCGTCCCGGACTACCAGCTGTCGCTGGCGATCGGCAAGGAGGGCCAGAACGCCCGCCTCGCCGCGCGCCTCACCGGCTGGCGCATCGACATCCGTTCCGACGAGGCGCCGACGCCCGAGGGGTGAGCGGCACCTCCCACCGGGGGAGGCCATTCGGGATTCGAGCGCTCAGGCGATAGAGTTTCCGTCGGTGACCAGGACCGACAGCCCGCACGTGCCCATCCGCACCTGCATCGGCTGCCGGGAGCGGGCCACCAGGAGCGAGTTGTTGCGTGTCGTCATCGGCTCGGACGCGAGCGGCCAGCCGGCCGCCTGCCCCGATCCGCGCGGCACGGCTCCGGGCCGGGGGGCGCACCTGCACCCCACGACCGGGTGCTACGACCTCGCGGTACGCCGGCGGGCGTTCTCCCGGGCCCTGAGGGCCGGGGAGGCACTCACCAGCACGCCGGTGGCCGAGCACCTCGCAGCACAGCACTAGCACGACAGACCCGAAGCAGCACCGACCAGATCAGTACCGATCAGAGACTGGAGCAGCAGCTCATGAGCACTCGATGAGTACTTCCCGATGAGTTTGCACACCCGCTAACGGTCCGAACCACCCCGCCGCACTCCTGCGACGACGGGTCTCGGGCCAGAAGGAGAATTGTGGCCAAGACCCGAGTCCACGAACTCGCCAAGGAGTTCGGCGTCGAGAGCAAGTTTGTTCTCGAGAAGCTCAAGGAGATGGGTGAGTTCGTCAAGTCGGCATCGTCGACCGTCGAGCCCCCCGTCGAGATGCGGTTCAAGAAGCAGTACGGCGACCAGCTGAAGTCCGCTGCTGCGTCCGCCCCGGCCGCCGAGCCCGAGGCCAAGCCGGCCCCGCAGGCACCGGCGAAGCAGGCTGTCGAGGCTCCGGCCGCGGCTGCCTCCGCCGAGGCGCCCGCAGCCCCCGCCGAGACGTCGGCCGCGCCGTCGTCCACCCCCGGTCCCCGACCGGGTCCCAAGCCCGGCCCCAAGCCGGCTCCTGCCGCCGAGCCCGAGGCGCCCGCCGCCGCGGCCCCGGCCGCACCCG
>NZ_JBFUKA010000129.1:0-8862 GCF_056401085.1 Nocardioides sp. P4_G4 | reverse complement strand
GGCCACACCCGACGGCTTCTCCGCGGAGCTCGACCCGGGCTGGGTGGTCGGCGGGGGAGTCAACGGTGGCTACCTGCTGGGCGTGATCGGTCGTGCGATGAGCGAGACGGTCCCGGCCAAGCCCGACCCGATCGCCGTCAGCGCCTTCTACGTCTCGGCCTCGCGCCCCGGCCCCGCCACGGTCCGCACCCGCGTGGTGCGTGACGGCGGCACCACCGCCACCGTGGCCGCCGAGCTCGCCCAGGGCGAGGACACCCGCATCACCGCCCTCGCGACGTACGGCGACCTGTCCCGGCTGCCCGACGACGTGCGCACCACCGCCATCGAGCCCGAGCTGCCCCCGGTCGACGAGTGCTTCGCCGCGTCCTCGGCGCCCGGCACGGCGCACCAGGTCCCACCGCTCATGGAGCGCTTCGACATGCTCTTCGACCCGGCCTGCGCCGGCTGGGCGGTCGGCCGACCGAGCGGCCGCGGCCTGATGCAGGCGTGGTTCCGGCTGGCCGACGGGCGTGACCCCGACCCGATCCAGCTGCTCATGGTGCTCGACGCGCTGCCCCCGTTGACCTTCGACCTCGGGCACCCGGGCTGGGCACCCACCCTCGAGCTCACCGCCCACGTGCGCGCCGTGCCCGCGCCGGGCTGGCTCAAGGTCGCGCACCGCACGCGCAACGTCGCGGGCGGGCTCTTCGAGGAGGACTGCGAGGTCTGGGACTCCGCTGGACGCCTCGTCGCGCAGAGCCGCCAGCTGGCGCGCTTCCCGCGGCCGGCCTGACGCGCGAGGCGCCGCTGGCGTGCACGAGACGGACATCGGTCAGCACGACGCGGGCCTCGGCTCCGACAACGGCAGACGGTTCGCGGCTGCGCCCTGTTGCCCCGGGGCCCTCCGGGGTTAGCCTCACGAGGAGCAGGCCGGCACCCGGGCCGATGGTCGGTCCCGACCCCGTCGCGAGAGGCGCAGACATGATCAGGAGCACGTTGCTTGCAGTGGCCACCGCTGTCACGACCGTCGTCGCCCTCGGGTCGTCCGGCACCCCGGGTGCCGCAGCAGGTGGGTCGGGCCATCCGCACGCCGGCTTCGACCCGGGGCCGGTGGTGGTCGACCCGGACGGGGTCATCGACCTGCCGTCGGGCTACTCCTACGACGTCTTGGCGCGCGACTGCGTCGACGAGGTGACCTCCACGGAATCAGGCGTCACCTTCCCGATGCCGAGCGACTTCGACAACAACGAGCTGGTGCGGGGCGCCCATGGCCGGCTCCAGCTGCTGACCGCCCACGAGCTGACCAAGCCGGTCGCCGGGGACTACCAGGGCGACGCGGACAAGTGCGCCGTACCGGAGCAGGCGAGCGCCGACGACGGCGACAGCGACGGCTGGGGGTCGGTCTCGCGGCTCACCCTGGGCAGGGACGGCACCACGGTGACCGACAGCGAGCTGATCGCGACGGGTCTGCACAACCTCTGCGCCGGCGCCCGGACCCCGTGGGGAACCGTCCTGGTCAACGAGGAGTTCCCCTTCGTCAGCGACCCGGAGCAGCGCTCCGGCTGGGTCTGGGAGATCGACCCGCAGACGGGCGCCGAGACCAGGCTGACCGGGATGGGTCGCTTCAGCCACGAGCAGGAGGCCCGATCGCGGGGCGCCTGGTACCTGACCGACGACCGCGGGGACTTCCAGTACCTCTACAAGTTCGTCCCGCGCCGGCAGCACGACCTGACCTCCGGCCAGCTGTACGGCCTGGACTTCGACAGGGCGACGAACACCGGCACCTGGGTGAGGCTGGAGGACCCCGCCAACGCCGAGGCCGAGATGGTCGCCAAGGTCGGCCCTCCCGACGCCACCAACTCGTTCTGGAAGCACGAGGGGATCATCAAGGCCGCGAGCGGCCACGGACTGATCTTCGCCGAGTCGGCCTCGGGCAGCGACCCGGGTCGCGTGTGGCGGCTGACGGACGACCACGACGGGGTCACCGGCACCGTCCTGGTCGAGGGTGACTTCGCGACGATGAGCCGGCCCGACAACGTGCGCTACGACCGCGCCGGCAACCTCTACGTCTTCGAGGACAACGGCAGCGCGCTCGGCAACCCGGCCACCGGCGGCAACAACGAGGTCTACGTCCTGCCCCGGGGGAGCTCCGGCGCGGAGGACCTGGTCCACCTCGCCACCATCGGCGGCGGGGGCGAGGGCACCGGGCCGGTGTTCTCACCGAACGGCAGGCTGCTCTACCTGTCCATCCAGGACCAGGAGCAGCCCGACGGCTCCGACAGCCGGGTGATCGCCATCCACGTGCCCGTCGCCGGGCACTGAGGTCCGGAGCGGTCGCTCAGCGACCGATCTGGTGGACCCCGCTGCGCTCGACGGCACGCGCCCGGACGTCGTCGTCGCTGCAGAACCCGTCGAGGGTGCGCTTGAGGCACAGCAGCCCGACCAGCCGACCGGTCCCGTCGACGACGGCCAGCCTCCGCGTCCCCCGTCGCCGCATGAGCTCGAGGGCGTCCTGCAGGTCGTGCTCCGGCCCGATCGTGCGCCCGGCGAGCGTGGCCGCGTCGAGGGCCGAGGCCGCGGCGTCGGTCGCGGACGAGAGGTCGTCGCGGAGCAGGGTCCCGCGCAGCACGCCGTCGCGGGTCAGCAGCAGCATGTGCACGTGCGAGTCGGTGAACGCCTCGTGCGCCCCGGCGACGGTCAGGTCGTGGCCGTGCGTCCACGGGGTCGTGACCATGGCGTCGCCCGCGGTCCCCGCCTCCCGGGCGCCGTCGGTCCTGCGGCTCGGCTCGCTGGTCAATCGAACCACCCGCGGTCCATCGCCACGATCCAGCGCCGGCGGGGGTGCTCGGTGACGCACCAGATGCGGTCGGTCGAGGGCCAGTAGGCGAGGTCCTCGGGCCCCATCGGCACCGCCCAGCGGCGTACCCGCATCGCACCGGGCTGCCCGGCGGCCACCGTCCCCGGCATCCAGGGCCCGTGCGACACCGACACGTGGTAGCGACCGCCCGCGAGGACGGCGCCCTGCATCTGCCGCACCCCGCCCTCGTCGATCGCCAGCGGGCGGGAGAAGCCGTCCGCGCCGGTCTCGAGCTGCCACGTCCCGGTGTCGAGCGGGTAGCGCGCCAGCCTGGTGCTCGCGTCGGGGTCGTGGGCGTACTCCCCGGCCACGAGCGCCGGCGGGTCCGAGCGTCGGTCGAGCGACAGGAAGGAGTAGCGGAGCTTCTCGTGGCCCTCGTCGGTGAAGGCCTGGTAGGTCGAGCGCACCGGCAGCACGTAGCGGTGGCCGAACGACGCCACCCGGGTGCCGTCGACACCGAGCTCGTCGGGACGGTCGTCGTCACCGGGCACCCGCATGATGTCGTCGACGCGCGCGGTCACGAAGCCGCGGCTGGTGGCGGCGATGTGCAGCCACGGTCCGGCCCACACGATGCCGCCGGCGTGGATGTTCATCGGGCACAGCTGGAGGGCGCCGTCCTCGTCGAGGACCGGGACCACGAGCAGGACGTGACGGTACTCCAAGGTGTCGAGGTCGATGAAGGTCACCCGCGACCCGCGCTTGATGCCGTCGCTGCCCGTGGAGTACCACGTGGTCACCAGCACCCGGCGGCCGTCGCCCTGCCCGTCGACCTGCCCGACGAGCTCGCTGGCGGAGGCGTCGGCGCTGGTGGAGATGCCCTGCGGGTACCAGTTCTCGTCGAGCTCGTCGTAGGCGTCCCAGGCCCAGGCCTCCCGGACGGCCCGGCCGAGCAGTCGCGGCAGGACGCGCGCGCGGCGCAGGCGGTACTTCAGGTCGCCCAGCAGCCCGTCGAGCCCCGCCGGCCGGCCGAGCACCGCGGCCAGGGCCTCGATCTCGCGGGCGTTCTCGTCGGTGCGCTGGAGGTGCACGCCCTCGACGTAGGCGCGGTTCCCGTCCGGGGACGGTTCGGTCCCCGCCTGCTCCTGCCCGGGAGGGGGAGGGGTCTCGCCGGCTTCGCGCATGGGCCCACCGTAATCGCGCGTCGCCGCCGGCCGGGTGCTGGATCCCGTCGGGACCGGGCTGACTAGGGTCGGCCTCGTGACCGACCAGCCCCGGGTGCCCGTCGTGGGTGCCGCGATCGTCCGGGACGGTCGCGTGCTGGCGGCTCGTCGTACGGCGCCCCCCGCGGCCGCGGGCCGGTGGGAGTTCCCCGGCGGCAAGGTCGAGCCCGGGGAGACCTCCGGTGCCGCGCTGGTCCGCGAGGTCGCCGAGGAGCTGGGCTGCGCCATCGTGGTCACCGGGTGGCTGCCGGGGGCCGCCGCGATCGGCGACACCCACGAGCTCCGCGTCGCGACCGCCGACCTGGTGGACGGCGAGCCCCAGCCCACCGAGCACGACCGGCTGCGCTGGCTCGCTGCCGACGAGCTCGACGACGTCGACTGGCTGGAGCCCGACCGTCCGTTCCTCGCACCGCTGGCTGGGATGATGCAGCGGTGAGGGCCATCTTCTTCGACGAGGACGACGCGCACGCCGTGGCGGCACGCCTGCTCCGCGACGGCTTCGAGGCCGAGGTGGGCCGCGAGCGCCTGGCCGGTGAGGACGACGACGAGGGGCACCCCTGGGCCGTGGTGTCCGACGCTCCGGAGTTCATGGTCGAGCTGCTGGTCGACGAGTACGACGGATGGCTGGACGGCGACGACACCGAGACGCGGCCCGCGCTGCCGCCCCTGGACCTGCCGGCCGCCCCGAGACGGATCAAGCGACCCTCCGGTGACTGATCCGTCGACGGACCGGGTGGCCGTCCCGGCGGAGGGGACCGCCCGCCGACCGGTCGGGACCCTGCCGCTGGTCCCGGCCGTCGCCTTCGTCCTGGTGTGGTCGTCGGGCTACATCTCCGGCCCGTACGGCGTGGAGTACGTCGCGCCCTTCACGCTGCTCGCCCTGAGGTTCGCCCTCGCCGCCGCGATCGCCCTGGTCGTGGCGCGGCTGTTCCGCGGGCCGTTGCGCATCGCCCGCGCGGACCTGGGCCGGATCGCCCTCACCGGGCTGGCCATGAACGCCGTCCAGTTCGGCGCGATGTACCTCGCCTTCGACGCCGGTCTCGGCGCCACCCTCGCCTCGCTGCTGCACGCCCTCACCCCGGTGCTCACCGCCGTCCTGGCCGCCGCCCTCCTCGGGGAGCGGTTGTCGCCGCGGCAGGTGGTCGGCCTGGCGATCGGGGTGGTCGGGGTGGTGATCGTCCTGGGCCCCGACATCGACAAGGCGGGCGGCCCGGGTGCGGTGGCGCTGGGCGTCTTCGGCGCGATCACGCTGAGTCTCGGCACCCTGGGGCAGCGGTGGATCGGGCACGCCCCCGACCCGTGGTGGTCGGCCGCCATCCAGTTCACCGTGTCCGTGCCGCCGCTGGCGCTCCTGGCGCTCGCCCTGGAGGGCACGCACGCCGTGAGCGACCCGGTGCGGGGCGGGCTGACCGTCCTGTTCCTGGCGGTCGTCAACTCGATCATCGGCCTGCTGCTCCTCGGCAAGCTGGTGCGGGCCGGGGGAGCGGGCGCCGGCGCCTCCCTGTTCTTCCTCTCCCCGCCGGTGACCGCCGTGCTGGCCTGGTTGGTGCTGGGCGAGACCCTGACGCCGCTGGAGCTCCTCGGTCTCGTGGTGGCCATGGTCGGGGTCGCGCTGGGCACCGGCARCATCACGCTGGGTCGGCGAGGTGCCCCGCCTAGGGTGGAGCCATGACCCCACGTGTCGGCGCCGGAGCGCCTCCTGCGGACGGCGCCCTCGACCAGCGCCTGCTCCTGGTGCACGCGCACCCGGACGACGAGACCATCAACAACGGCGCCACCATGGCCAAGTACGTCGCGGAGGGCCGCGGCGTCACCGTGGTGACCTGCACCGCCGGCGAGATGGGCGAGGTGCTGGTCCCCGACCTCGAGCACCTGGCCTACGACAAGGACGGCGGGCTCGGGGAGCGTCGCAAGGGCGAGATCGGCGAGGCGATGGCCGCCCTCGGGGTGACCGACCACCGCTGGCTGGGGGGCTTCGGTGCGTTCCACGACTCCGGGATGGCGTGGCACCCCGACGGCCACGCGGTCGCCGCGGAGGTCGTGCCCGACAACGCGTTCTGGAACGCCGACCTCCGCGAGGCGGCCGACGAGCTGGTGCGGATCATCCGCGACGTGCGCCCGCAGGTGCTGGTGACCTACGACGAGTTCGGCGGCTACGGCCACCCCGACCACATCCAGGCGCACCGCGTGGCGACCTACGCCACCGCGCTCGCCGCCGTGCCGGCGTACAAGCGCGACCTCGGTGAGGCGCACGACGTCGCCAAGATCTACTGGTGCGCGATGAGCGAGAACCGGATGCGCGAGAGCCTGCGCCAGATGCGGGCCGCCGGCGACACCACGAGCTTCGAGGGCATGGACCCCGACGGCGATCTCGGCCCGTTCGTCACGGCCGACGACCTGATCTCGGCCCGCGTCGACGGGCAGGCCTACGCCGCGCAGAAGATGGACGCCCTCAAGCTCCACCGCACGCAGGTCGATCCCGACGGACCGTTCTTCGCCGGCGCCGAGTCCGGTCACGCGTTCTGGGGCGACGAGTACTACGTCCTGGCCAAGGGCAGCCGGGGTGCCGCGGGCGAGGACGGCTTCGAGCCCGACCTCTTCGCCGGGCTCTGAGGAGTGCGCCTCGTCCGCAGGGGCGGGTGCGCCGTCGGGCTGCTGGTCGTCGGAGCCGCTGGTGGGCTGGCCGCCGTGCTGCTCCACCAGCGGGGCTGGGGGTTGGCCCTGGGTCTGGCGGCCGCGGTCGCCTCGGCCCTCGCCCTGCCGCGCGGCTGGTGGTCGCGGGTGGCGTTCATGCTGGGCTGGATGGGAGCCGTGGCCTGGGCCGCGGTGCCACGACCGGAGGGTGACTACCTGATCCCCGCCAACGCCTCGGGCTACGCGCTGCTGGCCGGCTCCTTCGTGGTCCTGCTGGTCGCGCTGGCCACCAGCGGGCCCACGCGCCGGTCGCATGACGATCCCGGGGAATCACCGACCCCGACCTAGGATGCGGGGCGTGTCGTTCCTCTCCGCCTCCGACGTCGACGCCGGTCCCGGCACCAAGGACAAGGCCGGCGGCAAGGTCGTGATCTGGCTGCTCCTCGCCCTGCTGGTCGTCTTCGGCGGCCTGTACGTCGCGGCGCACTACGCCGCCGGGGACAAGGTGCCGCGCGGCACGACCGTCAGCGGGGTGAGCATCGGCGGCCACCCCCAGGACGAGGCCGCCGACCGGCTGCAGGCCGGTCTGGCCGACCAGGTCAGCGCCCCGGTCCAGGCCGTCGTCGACGGCACGCCGGTGAGCATCGAGGCCACCGAGGCGGGCCTCGCGGTCGACTACGAGGCGTCCGTCGCCGAGGCCGGCGGCGAGGAGAGCTGGGACCCGGTCCGGCTCTGGAACTACTTCACCGGCGGTGACGACCTCGACGCCGTCGTCACCGTCGACGAGACCGCGCTGGGTGCCCTGGTCACCCGCCTCGACGCCGAGGACGGCCGCCCGGTGCGGGAGGGGTCCCTCACCTTCCAGGGGGCCCGCTTCAGCCAGGTCACGCCGCGGACGGGCCGCTCCCTCGACCCCGCTGCCACCGGCGAGGCGCTCTCCGGCGCTTGGCTCGAGGGCGGCACGGCCGAGCTGGAGCTCGTCGAGGAGCAGCCGCAGATCGACGCCGGCGACCTCTCGGAGGCCCGCGAGTCGTTCGCCAACGCCGCGGTCTCCGGCCCCGTCGCGCTGACCTTCGATGAGTCGACGGTCCGCCTCCAGCCCGCCGACTACACGCCGGCGCTGAGCATGGAGGCCGTCGACGGCGAGCTCGTGCCCCGGCTCGACGAGCAGGTCCTCACCTCGGTGCTCGAGGGCAGGGTCGCCGTCGGCGGCGCCCCGGTGGACGCGACGGTCGCCCTGGTGGGCGGCCGGCCGCAGGTCGTCCCGGCCAAGCCCGGCGTGACCTACGACCAGCAGCAGGTCGTCGACGGCTTCCTCCAGCTGGTGGCGGCCCCGGGGGACCAGCGCACCCTGGCGGTCGACGCCCAGGTCGCGCGGCCCGACGTCACCACCAAGGACGCCCGCGCCCTCCAGGTCAAGGAGCAGGTCTCGAGCTTCACGACCTACTACCCCTACGCCGAGTACCGCAACGTCAACATCGGCCGGGCCGCCGAGCTCGTCGACGGCACTGTGCTCCGTCCGGGGGAGACCTTCAGCCTCAACGACACCGTCGGCGAGCGGACCCGGGAGAACGGCTTCACCGAGGGGTACATCATCTCCGACGGCATCCTGGTGAGCGACCTCGGCGGCGGTGTCTCGCAGATGGCCACGACGACCTTCAACGCGATGTTCTTCGCCGGCCTCGAGGACGTCGAGCACAAGCCGCACTCGTTCTACATCGACCGCTACCCGATCGGGCGCGAGGCCACCGTCGCGTGGGGCGCCGTCGACCTGCGGTTCCGCAACGACACGCCGTACGGCGTGCTCATCAGCGCCAAGGTCACCCCCGCCACCGCCACGACCAGCGGGGTGGTGACGGTCTCGATGTACTCCACGAAGTACTGGGACATCACCACCTCCACCGGGGAGCGGACCAACGTCACCCAGGCGAAGGTGCGCCGGGTCGACACCGTGCAGTGCCACGCCAACACCGGCTACGGCGGGTTCGACATCGACGTCACCCGCTACTTCGAACCGGTCGGGGCCAACACGCAGACCCGCCCTCCCGAGGTCTTCTCGACGACCTACACGCCCAGCGACACGGTGATCTGCACCAACCCGGACGCCGAGGACAACATCAGCTGACCCGCGCCCGTGCCTGCTCCGGGACGGGGCGCGCCCGCACGGCCAGGGCGAGCACGGCCACGGCCGCGAGGATCGCGGCGCTGCCCGCGAGCACCGACTCCGGGGCG
>NZ_JBFUKA010000128.1:0-9166 GCF_056401085.1 Nocardioides sp. P4_G4 | reverse complement strand
GCATGCGGGTCATCCTGCCTGCTCGGGCGCCCGGAACCGGGTCCGGGCCAACGCCGTGTCCATTCGCCGATCTCAGCCACTGGAAAGTACAGTGAGTCAATCGTCTAAGGAGGTATGTCGTGGCGCAGGGTTCCACGGGGTCGGGTCGTCCCCAGGTCGTGATCATCGGCGGCGGTGCGGCGGGCGCCCTCGTCGCCCTCCACCTCGCCCGCACGGCGCACCAGCGCGGCACCGGCGTCGACGTCGTCGTGGTGGACCCCGCCGACCGTCCCGGCCGGGGCACCGCCTTCGGCACCACCGACGACGAGCACCTGCTCAACGTCCCCGCGGCCGGCATGACCGCGCTGCCGCAGGACCCAGGCCACTTCGTGGCCTGGCGGGCCCGGCAGGAGCACGCCACGGGCGCGGAGCCCGCCACCTTCGCGCCCCGGCGCCAGTACGCCCGCTACCTCGACGAGACCCTGGCCGACGCGTTCGACCTGGCCGCCGCCACCGCGTCGCTGCGTCACGTCCGCGTCGGTGCCGTCGGGCTGCGGCGCCACGCCGGCGGGGCGACCGTGCTGCTCGACGACGGTCACGACCTGGCCGCCGACGCCGTGGTCGTCGCCACCGGGCTGCCGGCCGCCGGCCACGACTGGGCGCCGGAGGGCCTCACCGCCTCCCCGTTCTTCGTCCCGGACCCCTGGGCGCCCGGCGCCCTCGACGTCGTACGGCGCGACCGGGTCGGTGCGGGTGACGTCCTGCTCGTCGGCGCCGGCCTCACCATGGTCGACGTCGTCCTGTCCCTCACCCGGCCCGGCGGACGTGACGACCGGCGGGTGCTGGCCGTGTCGCGCAGCGGCGAGATGCCGGCGCGGCACGCCGACGAGCTCCAGCTGGCGGCCATCCCCGACGTTGACGACTGGGGCTCCACGCTCGCCGAGCTGCGCGCCCACGTCGCCGAGCACGTCGAGCGCGTGCGGGCGACCGGTGGCGACTGGCGCCCGGCCATGGACGGCCTGCGGTTCCGCGTCAGCGAGCTCTGGCAGCGGCTCTCGGAGGAGGACCGCACCGAGTTCCTCTCCTCCGACGCCAGCGACTGGAACCGCGTCCGGCACCGGATGCCCCCGAGCTCGGCCGCGGTCCTGGGCGAGCTCGCCGCCGTCGACCGGCTGCGCCACCTCACCGGCACCGTCGCCGCCGCCGAGCCGCTGACGGGCGGCGGACTGCGGGTCACGCTCGCGGACGGCTCGACCCACGACGTGGGCTGGGTGGTCAACTGCACCGGCCCCGCGCTCGACGTACGCCGACTCGGCAACCCGCTGCTCGACGACCTCTTCGCGGTGCGGGGCGGGGTGTCGCTCGCGCAGGCCGCGACCGCCGGGATGGGCTTCAGCACGCGCGACGGACGGCTCCTGGACTCGACCGGTCGCGCGGACGCGCCGGTCTGGACGCTCGGCGCCCTGCGCCGCGGCGAGCTGTGGGAGTCCACGGCCGTCCCGGAGATCCGCAGCCAGGCGCTCGGCCTCGCGGTCGACGTCCTCGATGCGGTCGCCCCGTTGCCGCGCCGCCTCGAGGACGGCCGGCTGGTCAGCGGTCACCACCCGGTGGCCCGGCCACGCGACCCCCTGGGGCTTCCCCTGTCGGCGACCGCGGAGGCCGCCTCGCGCTACAACGCCGGCCTGGAGCGCGTGATGCGCCTCCAGTCCGGTGGCGAGGAGCTGCTCCGTGAGGCCGCGGCCCTCGACCCCGACTTCGCGCTCGCCCACGCCGCGCTGGCGATGCTCGGCCACGAGGCCGGGGCCGCGACCGACGTGGCCGGGTCCCTGCAGGCGGCCCGCCGGGCCGTGCTCAAGCGCGGGGACGAGCGCGAGCGCAGCCTCGTCGACGTGATCGGCCGCCGGGTGGACGACGCCCGGCACGAGGGCGCCGCGGCGCTGATGAACCACATCGCCCACCACCCCCGCGACGTCCTTGCCGTGTCGGCCGCGGTGCCGACGATCGCCTTCTCCGGTGTCACCGACATCCAGCAGGAGGCGTGGGACCTCGTCGACGGGCTCGCCCCGGCGTACGGCGACCACTGGTGGTACATCTCGCTGCTCGCCTTCACCCGCCAGGACCAGGGCCGCTTCGACGAGGCCGGCCTGCTCGCCGAGAGCGCGTTGTTCTGCGAGCCCTCGTCGGGCCACGCGGTGCACGCGCAGACGCACGTGATGTACGAGACGGGACGGCACGAGGGTGGCCGCGTCTGGCTCGACCACTGGGTCGCCGAGAGCGGCCGCTCCGCCTCGCACCGCGCGCACTTCTCCTGGCACGCGGCGCTGCACGACCTGGCCCTCGGCGACACCGAGGCGGTGCGCCAGCGCTACTACAGCCAGCTCGCCCCGCCGGCCGTGACGGGCGTCCGGTCGCTGATCGACTCGGCGTCGCTGCTGTGGCGCTGGCGCGTCACCACCGCCGACTGGGACCGCGCGGCCGGCTCGGACGCCTTCGCGCACGAGGTCGCTCCGCCGCCGGTGGAGTGCGTGCTGGAGGCGGCCGGGGCGGACCTCATCGACCGTCCGGAGACGCCGTTCGTGGCGATGCACTCGGCGCTGGCCCTCGCCGCCGCCGGGGACCTCGCCCGCCTGGCGCGCCTGCGCGACCACTGCCGGTCCTCGTCCGACCCGACGATCCGCGCGACCGGTACGGCGCTGTGCGAGGCCCTCCTCGCCGCCGGCCAGCAGGAGTGGACGACGTCCGCGCAGATCCTCACCGACCTGCTGCCCACCCTGGTGCGGTTCGGTGGCTCGGCCGCGCAGCGGGAGGTGGTCGAGGAGACGCTGCTCTTCGCCCTCGTCAGCTCGGGGCAGCCCGAGCCGGCGCTGAGGCTCCTCGACGGCCGCCTCGAGCGCCGGCCCTCGCCGCTCGACGCCCGCCGCCGCGGGTCGCTCGTCGTCGCCCCGGTCTGAGCAGGCTCATCCGGGCGGGTCCTCGGCCGCCTCCTGCTGGGTGGCGAGGATCGCGGCCAGGAGGGGGGCGTGCTCGCGGGCGTCCCGGGCCGCCCTGCCCAACAGGGCCGGGGCACGCCCGGCGTGACCTCCGGCGATGCTGGCCTGCGCCGCGCGCCACCGGGTGTACGCCGCGTAGTGGGGTCGGCCCAGGCCGTCCCACGCCGATGCGGCCGCCAACCAGGGACGTACGTCGTGACCGCCGGCCAGGCGTCCCATCTCGGCTGTCCAGGACGTGGTGATCGCCGACGGTGCGGACCCGGTCAGCGGGTCGCGGTGCGACGACGACCGGATGGCGCGCAGCCGGTCGGCGTACCGGCGTCGCGCCACCGACTCGGCGGGAGTGCCCTCGACCAGGTCCGCGGCCGCGCGCGCCCCGAGCGCCAGCAGCATCCCCAGCGAGGAGATCGTGTCGTGTCGTGAGGCCAGCTCGAGCGTCGTGACCAGGCGGTCCCAGGCCGCTCGGGGCCGGCCGAGCCACAGCTCGGTGTGGGCGGCGTACTGCGCCACGTCGGCCCGGTTCCACAGCGACGGGAGGTCGACGGCGTCCAGGGCGGCGAAGCGCCGCAGCGCGTCCTCGCTCCGTCCCCGCATCATGTCGAGGGTGGCCCGCTCGGTGTGGAGGGCCCACCGGTGCTGATCGAGCTCGCCCTCGGTCAGCGGGTCGATGAGAGCCGCCGCCCGACGGGTGTGCCCGGCCCGGCGCAGCGCGTCGGCGACGTTGGCGCGCAGGGCGCTGGAGGGTGAGGTGTCGATCCCCCAACGGTCCGCCGCCTCGAGACCGGTCGCGCCGGCGGCCTCGATCTCCTCGGTGGAGCCGCCGGTCATCAGGAGCAGGTCGGTGTGCCGCATGCAGAGCTGGACCTCGCGGACCGGGTCGTCGCGCAGCGACGGGAGCGCGGCGGCCTCGGCGGCGTGCCGGACGGCGTCCTCGGCGTCCCCGGTCGCGGCCTCGTACCAGGCGACGTGCATCAGCGAGGAGCGCAGCTCGTCCGGGTCGCCGAGCTCGCGGCTGATCTCGACCACCCGCCGGGCGTCGCGCAGGCCCTCGGACAGCCGGCCCAGCCCGTTGAGCGTCGAGGCGCGCAGGCGCAGTGTGTCGAGGTGGCTCGTCGATGTCGGGACGTGACGCAGGTAGGTCGTCGCCTTGTTGATCAGGACCAGGGCCGACTCCTCGTCGACCTCGCCGAGGTAGTCCGCCGCGCGCCGGTAGAGGCCGGCGAGCTGCTCGTCGTCCATCCCGCTCGCGAGCGCCAGGGCCTCCTGGGCGAGGGCGGAGGCGCGCTCGGGCTCGGACGACTCCTCCAGCGCGTCCATCGCCGCGAAGTACGCCCCGACCAGGTCCACCGGTGGCTCCCCGACCCGCCCGACCCCCGCCGGCCAGATCCGGATCGCCCGGAGCCAGTGTGTGGCCGCCTGGGGAGCGGCGAACCGCAGCTCGGCCTCGCGGGCGGCACGGATGCGCCAGTCGACCTCGCGATCGGGGCGACCGGCCTCCTGCCAGTGGGCGGCCACGGCCGAGGCCGGGACCGATCCGGACGCGCTCTCGAGGGCCTCGGCGAGGCGGGCGTGGTACGGGCCGGCCTCCCCGGGGATCAGCCGTCGGTGGATGACCTCGCCCAGCAACGGGTGCCGCAGCTCGACGCGATCGTCCCCGACCTCCCCGAGCAGGTGCTGGTCACGCAGGTCGTAGAGGCACTCGAGCAGCGTGTCGGGCTCGAGCCCGCTCGCCGGACGGAGCAGGTCGAGACGCAACGGATACCCCGCGACGGCAAGCGCGACGACGACCGGCCAGGAGCCCGGTCGGAGTCCGTCGAGGCGGTGGTCGAGCAGGTCGCGGAGCAGGGCAGGCAGGTCCTCCCCGGTCTCGCTGAAGGCCAGCAGCTGCTCGGTGAAGAGAGGCTGGCCCCTGCTCCGGGCGTAGAGCCGGTCCACCTCCTCGGGCGGGAGCGAGACGCCGAGCAGCTCCACCTGGAGCGACGTCTCGACCCGGCTCAGCGGCTCCAGCTCGAGGGTGGTCACCCCGGCCAGGCGGCGGATTCGCGTGAACCACTCGGTGGCGTCGGTGCGTGCCGTCTCCTCGTCCAGGCGGAAGGTGCCGAGCAGGGGCGGGCCGGAGCCGGCGTTGACGAGGTGCTCGAGCATGGCCAGCGTCGCCGTGTCCGCCCAGTGCAGGTCCTCGAAGACGGCGGCCATCTTCCGGACCTCGTCGAGCGCCTGCAGGACGGTCCGGATCGCCGACATCAGCCGTTGTCGCGACCAGGCGTCCTCGGGCGGCGGTGGCGTCCCCGCCGGGTCCAGCTCAGGCAGGAGGCGCTTCAAGGACTCCTCGACGTAGTCCGGGGAGCGAGCGAGCGCCTGCGCGAGCCACGTCCGGTCGCCCGACTCGTGCGCGGCCCGCAGGACAGCCGCGGTCGGCAGCAGGGGGACGTCGACCGAGAGCGGCATGCAGTGCCCGGTGAGCACCGCCACGTCGTCCGCGGCGGCTGTCGCCGCCGKCGTGAGGCGGGTCTTCCCGATGCCGGCCTCGCCGGCGACAAGCATGAGGCCGGTCCCGGACTCGAGGTGTCGTCGTACGGCTTGGAGCTCCGCGCGACGCCCCGCGATCCCCGGAGCGGCGCCGGCCGCCGGGACATCCCCCCTGCTGGCCGCCAGCCAGAGGTCGTGGAACCGGGACCTGTCGCCGCCCATCGCCTCGACGACCAGCTCCAGGACGCCCCAGGTGGGGAGCCGGGCGGTGGAGAACAGGTGCGAGACGGTGGTGTGGCTGCACCCGGCCCCTCGTGCGAGTGTCCGCAGGCTGGGCCAGCCGGCGGTGAGGTGGAGGTCGTGCAGGGCGTCGACGAGCTCCCGCTGGGGTCCCGGCGGGATGTCAGGCCGTGGCAGCCCTCCCACCCTCCACTCCTCGACGGTCGAATGCACGCGACATCGCCCGAGCGACTTTCTCGTTCCAGCATGGCCGCGACGCGGGCTCGGTGGCATGGCCCATCCGGACCAATCGGGTCACTTCTCCGCGGAGCGCACCCGGAGGCCGGAGGTGCCGAGCGAGCTGAGGGGCACGGTGACGGCGCCGGAGGGGTCGGTGAAGAAGTCGTTGCCCTTGTCGTCGACGACTATGAAGGCGGGGAAGTCCTCGACCTCGATCTTCCAGACCGCCTCCATGCCGAGCTCCTCGTACTCGAGCACCGACACCGAGGTGATGCAGTCCTGGGCCAGCCGCGCGGCCGGGCCGCCGATCGAGCCGAGGTAGAAGCCGCCGTGGGCGTCGCAGGCCTCGGTGACGACCTTGGAGCGGTTGCCCTTGGCCAGCATCACCTTCGACCCGCCCGCGGCCTGGAACTGCTCGACGTAGGAGTCCATGCGGCCGGCCGTGGTCGGCCCGAACGAACCGGACGCCATCCCCTCGGGGGTCTTGGCGGGCCCGGCGTAGTAGACGGGGTGGTCGCGCAGGTACGACGGCATCTCCTCGCCGGCGTCGAGGCGCTCCTTGATCTTGGCGTGCGCGATGTCGCGGGCCACGACGAGGGGGCCGGTGAGCGAGAGCCGCGTCTTGACCGGGTGCTTCGAGAGCTCCGCGAGGATCGACTCCATCGGCTGGTTGAGGTCGATCTCCACGACCTCGCCGGCGGCGATCTCGTCCGAGACACCCGCGGACGGCATGTACTGCGCGGGGTCGGTCTCGAGCTGCTCGAGGAAGACGCCCTCGGCGGTGATCTTGCCCAGCGCCTGGCGGTCGGCCGAGCAGGAGACGGCGATCGCGACGGGGCACGAGGCGCCGTGGCGGGGGAGCCGCACGACGCGGACGTCGTGGCAGAAGTACTTGCCGCCGAACTGCGCACCGATCCCGAAGGACTGGGTGAGCTTGAAGACCTCCTCCTCGAGCTCGAGGTCGCGGAAGCCGTGGGCGCTCATCGAACCCTCGGTCGGGAGGTTGTCGAGGTAGTGCGCGGAGGCGTACTTGGCGGTCTTGAGCGCGAACTCCGCGCTGGTGCCGCCGATGACCACGGCGAGGTGGTACGGCGGGCACGCGGCCGTGCCGAGCGAGCGGATCTTCTCGTCGAGGTAGGTGAGCAGGCGCTCGGGGTTGAGGATCGCCTTCGTCTCCTGGAACAGGAACGACTTGTTGGCCGAGCCGCCACCCTTGGCCATGAAGAGGAACTTGTACTCCGGCCTCTGCTGTCCATCGGGGCCGGAGGCCTGCGGGGTCGAGTAGATCTCGATCTGCGCCGGCAGGTTGGTGCCGGTGTTCTTCTCCTCGAAGGTCGTCAGCGGCGCGAGCTGGGAGTAGCGCAGGTTGAGGGTGGTGTACGCGTCGTACACACCGCGGCTGATCGCCTCGCCGTCGTCGACGCCGGTCAGGACGCCCTCGGACTTCTTGCCCATCACGATGGCGGTGCCGGTGTCCTGGCACATCGGCAGCACGCCGCCGGCGGAGATGTTGACGTTCTTGAGCAGGTCGAGGGCGACGAAGCGGTCATTGCCGCTGGACTCGGGGTCGTCGATGATCCTGCGCAGCTGCGCGAGGTGCGCGGGGCGCAGGTAGTGGCTGATGTCGTGCATCGCCTCCGCGGTGAGCTGCTGGATCGCCTCGGGCGACACGCGCAGGAAGGTCTGGCCGTCGACCTCGAGGGTGGAGACCCCCTCGGTCGTGATGAGGCGGTACGGCGTCTCGTCGGGGCCGGTCGGAAGGAGGTCGGAGTACCGGAATTCAGCGTCGCTCACGAGAGGGCAGGGTACGCCGCTGGCCCGGGCATAGTGGACGCCGCCCGGGCGTTGGGCCGGTGTGCCCCTCCGCGACCCCGTCCTCGACTCGATCGTCATCGGTGCCGGCCAGGCCGGCCTCTCCGCATCGCGCCACCTGGCGCAGCGCGGCATCGAGCACGTGGTCCTCGACGCCGACGAACGGCCGGGTGGGGCGTGGCAGCACCGGTGGGACTCGCTCACCATGGAGGACGTCCACGGCGTGGCCGACCTGCCGGACGCCGTGGCGCCGGGACGCTCGGACGCTGCCGCCAACGTCGTCGTACCGGCGTGGTTCGCCGACTACGAGCGGCGCTTCGACCTGCCGGTGCTCCGGCCCCACGTCGTCGACGCGGTCACCGGCGACGGCGACCTGCTCGTCGTGCACGCCACCGACGGCGGGACCTGGCGGGCCCGGACCCTGGTCAACGCCACCGGCACCTGGACGCAGCCGTTCGTGCCGCACTACCCGGGGATCGAGACGTTCGCCGGGGAGCAGCTGCACACCTCGACCTACCCCGGGCCGGAGCACTTCGCCGGCAGGCGGGTCCTCGTGGTCGGCGGCGGGGCCTCGGCGGTGCAGTTCCTGGGCGAGCTGGCCCCGGTCGCGGACACCGTGTGGGTCACCCGCCGCGAGCCGGTCTGGCGCACCGGCGACTTCGACCCCGAGGCCGGTCTCGCCGCGGTCACCCTGGTCGCCGACCGGGTACGTCGTGGGCTGCCGCCGGCCAGCGTCGTGGGCGTCACGGGGTTGGCGCTGCGGCGGCAGGAGCGGGAGGCCGACCGGCTGGGGGCCTACCGCCGGAGGCCGATGTTCGAGCGGATCGAGCCGACCGGGGTGCGGTGGGCCGACCCTTCGACGGGCTCAGGACAAGCGGCGTTCGAGCGGGTCGACGCCATCCTGTGGGCCACCGGCTTCCGCCCGGCGATCGGCCACCTGGCCCCGCTGCGGCTGCGCTCACCGCTGGGCGGCGTCCAGCTCGACGTGGGCGGCGCGGTCCAGGGTGCGGTGACGGCCGTGCGCGACCCGCGCGTCCAGCTCGTCGGCTACGGACCGTCGGCGAGCACGATCGGCGCCAACCGCGCCGGGCGGGCCGCGGCCATCGCCGTGGCCCGGCAGCTGAGCGTGCGCGGCGACCTCTCGGCCTGATCCCGGCTCGCTGTCCACTTCTGTCAACCCCCGTCAACCGGGGGTCGACCTGGCCAACTCTGGATTCATGCCGCCGCAACCGCCGCGGAACGAAACCAGGGGAGCAGAGCCATGAACACCACGCCGTACCGCCGCATCGTCGCCATCGCCGGCGCCGCGGCCATCACCATCATCACCACCGTCACCTTCAGCCCCGCGACCTCCGCGTCGGCCGGTGCCGGTCACCAGAACCGCCCGTGCTTCATGGTCCGGGCGCACTGGAACACGGCAGAGGGCCCGCAGCCCACCTGCCCCGTCCCGTCGTGGC
>NZ_JBFUKA010000127.1:0-9255 GCF_056401085.1 Nocardioides sp. P4_G4 | reverse complement strand
GGCCGCCCCGGCGCGGGCCGGATGCCCGCGCGCAGCGGACCTCCCGAGACCGCGGGGCGCTGGGCCCTGCTGCCCGAGCGCGACTCCGACCCGACGCGGCGTGCGCACGCGACCGCTGAGCACCTGCTCGAGCGGCACGGCGTGGTCACCCGCGGTGCCGTGATGAGCGAGCGGGTGCCGGGCGGCTTCGCCGGCGTCTACAAGGTGCTCTCCGCGTTCGAGGACACCGGCAGGTGTCGTCGCGGCTACTTCATCGAGGGGCTCGGCGCGGCGCAGTTCGGCTCGGCCGGGGCGATCGACCGGCTGCGCACGTTCAGCGAGCGCACCGACGCCAAGCCCGGCGCGGTCACGCTGGCGGCCACCGACCCCGCCAACCCCTACGGTGCGGCGCTCGCCTGGCCCGCGTCGACGCCCACCGACACCGCCGGCCACCGGCCCGGCCGCAAGGCCGGAGCCCTGGTGGTCCTGGTCGACGGCGACCTGACGATGTACGTCGAGCGCGGGGGCCGCACCCTGCTCACCTGGAGCGACGACCCCGACCGGCTCGTCCCCGCCGCCTCCGCGCTGGCCGATGCCACCCGGCGCGGCGCGCTGGGCAAGCTCACCGTCGAGCGGGCTGACGGAGCCGCACTGCTGGGTGGCGGCGCCACCCCGCTGCGCGCGGCACTCGACGAGGCCGGGTTCGTGGCCACCCCGAAGGGACTGAGGATGCGTGCCTGAGGGCGACACCGTCTACCGCGCGGCGCGCAAGCTGGACCGCGCGCTGACCGGTCATGTGCTGGCCGCCAGCGACTTCCGCGTGCCCCAGCTGGCCACCGTCGACCTCTCCGGGGGCACCGTGACCGGCACGTTCTCGCGTGGCAAGCACCTGCTGACCCACATCGAGCACGACGAGGCTGGACGCTGCACACGCACCTGAAGATGGAGGGCAGCTGGCACGTCTACCCGCTCCACGAGAAGTGGCGACGCCCGGCCACCCAGGCCCGGGTGGTGCTGCGCACGGCGGCCCGCGCCGCGGTGGGCTTCTCCCTCGGCATCGTCGAGCTGGTGCCGCGCTCACACGAGCACGACGTCGTCGGTCACCTCGGACCGGACCTGCTGGGCGACGACTGGGACGAGGCAGAAGCCATGCGCCGGTTGCGCAGCGACCCGGCACGTCCCGTGGGCGACGCACTGCTCGACCAGACCAACCTGGCCGGCATCGGCAACATGTACATGGCCGAGCTGTGCTTCACCAGCGGGGTGCACCCGCTACGACCCGTCGGCGAGGTGTCCGACCTCGAGCGGCTGGTGCGCCGCGCCCGCCAGATGCTCGACCTCAACAAGGAGCGGGCGATCCAGTCCACCACCGGTGACCTGCGTCCCCGCGAGCGGATGTGGGTCTACCGACGCGACAACTCGGCCTGCCGCCGGTGCGGGACGCCGGTGCGCGTCGCGATGCGCGGGCCCGCCGAGCGGGAGCGCGCGTCGTACTGGTGCCCGCGCTGCCAGCCCGAGGACTGACGCGGGCGCAGGCCGTCGGGACGGCTCAGGCGGCCGAGGCGACCACGTCGCCGGGAGCCGGACGGGCCGAGCTGATCGGGGTGGCCACGACCGAGTCGACACGGCGCAGGCCCTGGGCCAGCTCCTCGACCGCGACGGCGTCGGACACCTCGCGGARCACGTCGGACAGCGGCAGGTCGAGGGCCGAGCAGAGCGAGGCGAGGAGTTCGGAGGAGGCTTCCTTCTGGCCGCGCTCGATCTCGGAGATGTAGCCCAGGCTGACCCGGGCGTCGGCGGACACCTCGCGCAGGGTCAGGCCCCGCTGCATCCGCTCGCTGCGGAGCACGTCACCGAGGATGCGTCGAAAGAGCACCATGGCGCTGTCCTTCCCGTCCGTGGAGGGCCCGCTCGTGGAGGGCTCCGTGGTGGCCAACGCTACCGGAGCGCTGGTTCTTCCCGGGTGAGGATGCCATCGAGCACCGACAGCGCCTCCAGACAGGTCGCGTCCTGGACCGCGGCGCGGTCCCCCACGAGGGCCAGCAGCCGCGTCTCCACGCCGTCCGGTCCGGCCGCGGCCACCCACACGTGCCCCGCCGGGTGTCCCTCCTGCGGGTCCGGTCCGGCGACCCCCGTGGTGGCCATCGCGTACGTCGTGCCGAGCAGCGCACGCACCCCGGTGGCCATGGCCGCCGCACACTCCCCCGACACCACGCCGTGCTCGGCCACCAGGTCGGCCGGCACCCCGAGCACGGCCACCTTGACCGCCGTCGCATAGGCGACGACGCCGCCCGTCACGCAGGCCGAGGCCCCCGGGACCGAGGTCAGGAGCGCCGCGAGGCGGCCGCCGGTGAGGGACTCCGCGGTCGACACGGTGTCTCCGCGGGAGGTGAGCAGGGCCACGATCGGCCGGGGTTCCGTCGCCATGCTGGGGACTCTAGCTACGTTGGCGGACATGGCACTCCCCATCGAGGACTACGCGCTCGTCGGCGACCGAGGCACCGCCGCACTGATCGGCCGGGACGGCTCGGTCGACTGGCTGTGCCTCCCGCGCTTCGACTCCCCCGCCTGCTTCGCCGCTCTGCTGGGCGACACCGACAACGGCCGATGGGTGCTGGCACCCGCAGACCCCGAGGGGGTCCGGACCACTCGCCGCTACGTCGGCAACAGCGCGGTGCTCGAGACGACCTTCACCACCCCGACCGGCGTCCTGGTGCTGCGCGACGTCATGCCCACCGGCGACGGCCGGGCCGACCTGGTGCGCACCGTGCGCTGCAGTGAGGGCTCGGTCCGGGTCTGCCACGAGTGGGTCGTGCGCTTCGACTACGGCCTCGTCCGACCGTGGGTCACGCGGCAGCAGGTGCACGGGCACGAGGTCATCGTCGCGACGGCCGGTCCCGACAAGCTCATGCTGTGGGGACCGCGGCTCCCGCGCGCCGTGGACGGCCACCACGCCGACGAGTTCGACCTCGCGGCCGGGCAGTCGATGACGTTCTCCACCTCGTGGATGCGGTCCTGGCACGCGCTGCCCGAGCCGTTGTCCTTCGACGACCGGATCGAGGCGACGCGCGTCGAGGACGAGCGATGGGCGCTCACCTGCACCGAGGACCTGCCCCACGCGGAGCTGGTCCGGCGCAGCCTGCTCACCCTGCGGCTGATGACGCACGCGGAGACCGGCGGGATCGTGGCGGCGCCGACCACCTCGCTCCCCGAGCAGTTCGGCGGTGAGCGCAACTGGGACTACCGCTACTGCTGGCTGCGCGACGCCGCCCTAACCCTGGAGTCGCTCGTCGCGGCCGGCTACACCGACGAGGCACTGAGCTGGCGCGACTGGCTGCTGCGAGCGGTGGCCGGCGATCCCCAGGACCTGCAGATCATGTACGGCGTCGACGGCGGACGTCGGCTGCCCGAGCGCGAGCTGGACCACCTGGCCGGGTACGCCGGGTCGCGACCGGTCCGCATCGGCAACGGCGCCGTCGGCCAGCGCCAGACCGACGTGCTGGGTGAGGTGATGATCGCCCTCGAGGACGCCCGCCACGCCGGCCTGGAGGAGACGCCGCAGAGCTGGGCCCTCCAGCGTGCCCTGGTCGACGAGCTGGCGACGCACTGGGACGAGCCCGACAACGGGATCTGGGAGATCCGGGGCCCGCTGCGGCACTTCACCCACTCCCGGGTCATGGTGTGGGTCGCCTTCGACCGTGCGGTCCGCGCGGTCGAGGAGCACGGGCTCCCCGGCGACGTCGACCGCTGGCGGGCGCTGCGCGACGAGGTGCACGCCGAGGTCCTCGAGCGCGGGTACGACGAGGACCGGGGCACCTTCACCCAGCACTACGACACCACCGAGCTCGACGCCAGCCTGCTCAACGTCTCCCTGGTCGGCTTCCTGCCCGGCGACGACGACCGCGTCCTGGGGACCATCGCGGCGATCGAGGAGGACCTCATGCACGAGGGCCTGCTGCGCCGCTACCGCACCCAGACCGGCGTGGACGGCCTCTCGGGGGGCGAGCACCCCTTCCTCGCCTGCTCGTTCTGGCTGGTCTCGGCCTATGCCGCCGCCGGGCGACAGGAAGAGGCGCACGCCCTGATGGACCGGCTGTGCGCGCTCGCCAACGACGTCGGGCTGCTGTCGGAGGAGTACGACGTCGACGCGGGGCGGATGGCCGGCAACTTCCCGCAGGCCTTCAGCCACCTGACGCTGGTGCAGGCGGCCCTCGCCCTGCGCTGACCGGCGCCATCACGAGCACAGCGAAGGCAGTTCGAGCCACGCCGAAGCCAAGCCACGCTCAGCGAGCGGAGAACAGCACCGAACTGCCTCGGTCGTGCTGCCGACCGGCGAAGAACGGCCCCCGCCCCGCGCTCACGCGCGGGACGGGGGCCGTACCTGTGAGAAGGACTCAGCGGCGGACGCGGAGACGCAGGGTCTCGCGCGAGCGCTGGGTCTCGTCGTCACCGAGGTAGCGCACCACCACGGTGTAGAGGCCCGGTCGCAGACCGGCGAGGCGCACAGTGGCCTTGCCGCCCTTGAGCCGGACGGTCCGCTTCAGGGCCGGCTTGCCCTTGACGGTGACCTTCACCTTGCCGTGCGCCTTGGCGCCGTCGGCACCGACCCGGACCTTCACCACGGGAGCCTTGCCGGGCTTGGTGGAGGCCTTGGCCCGAGCATCCGAGGCGGCCTTGAGGACGTCGACCACGAGGGTCTTCTCGGCCGTCGTGCTGGTGCCACCGGCGTACCGGACGGTCAGCGTGTGCTCACCGACGGTGGTGAAGACGGGGAGCTTGACGTTGACGACGCCGTTGGTGACCGGCGCGGACGCGAGCAGGGTCGACCCCTCGCGCACCTCGACGGTGCCGTCGGTGGCGTCCTTCTTGTCCCCGCGCACGACCTTCACGTGCACCATGGCGCGCGTGCGGTCGWCGACGACCCGCTGCGGGGTCACCGACGCCTCGACGCTCGACGTCGGGGTGCCGGGCGGGGTGACCGGGACGGTCGCGGTGTTGATCCCCACGAGCTCGGGGCTGTGGTCCGAGGAACGGAACTGGTTGGGCGCGTACAGGTTGGTGACGTTGGAGTTGAACCGGGAGTACTCGTAGTAGACCGACTCGTAGCCGTTGATGTCCCAGACGTCGACCGCGTCGACGTCTGCGAGGGCAGCCCCGTTGGCCAGCACGTGGTCGAGCGAGCCGATCTGACCGTCGAAGTTGTAGGTCTCCTCGTCCGGCTTGCTGCTCGACTCCAGGTTCGTGTACCCGGCCGCCTCCAGGACCTGGATCGGGTCCTCCTCGGAGTAGGCGTTGAAGTCGCCGGCCAGGAAGACGCGGCTGATCCCTCGCTGGGTCTTGAACGAGTCGGCGAAGGCCACGAGGGCGTTGGCCTGGAGGACGCGTCGGTCGTTGGCGTTGCCCTGACCGAAGGGGTCCGGGGTGCCGGAGCCCTTGGACTTGAAGTGGTTGACGATGACAGCGAAGGCGTCCGCGTCAGCCGTGCCGACCTGCTTGAAGGCCTGGGCGACCGGCTCGCGGGCGTCCTCGAAGGCCTCACCGGCCGACGACTGGTCGCTCAGCACGACCGACTCGCCGACCAGCGCGACGTTGGCGGGCTGGTAGATGAAGCCGTTGCGGATCACGTCCTGCTCGGACGTCGGAGGCAGCGTGGGCGCCGACGGAACGGCCGCCCAGGTGCCGGCACCGGCGTCGGCGTTGAGGGCCGTCACCAGCTCGTTGATCGCGAAGTCGCGGGGCTTGCCGAACTTGACCGAGTTCTCCAGCTCCTCCAGGGAGACGATGTCGGCGTCGGCGGTGTTGATGGCCGCGACGATCTTGTCCCTCTGGCGCGTGAGGTTGGCCTGGTCGGCGGCACCGCGCGGGCCGTCGGGGTCGCACCGGTTGTTGCTGATCGGGTTGCCGTCGCGGTCGCGGTAGTACGTGCAGGTGCCGAGGCCGGAGGCGACGAACTCCTCACCGGTGGTGGGGAAGAAGTTCAGGACGTTGAACGTCGCGAGCGTGACGTCACCGCCCACGTCCTGGGGGGTGGCCGGACGGGTCTGCGCGACGTTGATCGCACCCGTGGGCGCACCGACGACCTGCGCCTGCGGCAGGATCCGCCAGGCGTTGAAGCCGAACGTGAAGATGACCGGCTTGGGGAACGTGAGGCCGGCACCGACGCGTACGGTGTGGTCCGCGGTGAACCACGGGAACGGCTGGTTGCTGTTCTGCGTCGTGGAGAAGGTCAGGCTGGCTGCGTCGTCGAGGATGATCCGGTGCGCGTCGTTGTACTTCTTGCGCTCGGCGACCAGCGCCGTCGCCTGGGCGTCGACGACCTCGGTCGGGGCGACGAGCGGCTTGTCGCTGTTGGCCGCGACCCCGATCTCGCCGCGGAACGAGGACGAGTTCGATCCGTCGCTGTAGTAGGGACCGCCGTCGTAGACGTCGGTCGCGGTCCAGGGAGCGGTCGGCTGGAACAGCTCGCCCTCGGCGACCTCACGCACCTCGTCGAGAGCCGCACCGGACAGGCAGTCCGTGCCGGGGAGGGCGCAGTCGGTGCCGGGGACCTGCGTCTTGGGGGTCACCGCGCCGAGGGAGGCGATCGGGACGACTCCGGCCTGGTTGGCGACGACCTGGGTCGCTCCCGAGAACTCGGCGGCCTGGCCCGTCACCTCGACGGAGTCGCCCACCGCCGGGTAGGTCGTGAACCCGCTGGTGCCGCCGTACACGAAGACGGCGTCGGACGCGTCGGCGGTGTCCGCTCCCGGGGTCTGGATGTAGAAGCCGTTCAGCCCACCCGTCGGGTACGACGCGGTGACGACGCCCCGGGTCCTGACGTTCTGCCCGACCAGCGGGGAGGTCGGCCCGGTGCCCTGGATCTCCGCGATGGTCCGCTCGGTGACCGTCGGGTCCGGCGGGTCCACGGGCGGCGTGGTGGTGCCCGAGCTCTGCGGGGCCGCGGCGCCGGTGGTGAAGTCCGCGGCGTTGTTGTCGGTGTCCGTGCCGGCCGCGTTGCGGCTCGCTGACGTGGAGTTGGTCAGGGCCGGCGTGGCCGTGCCCTCGCGCAGGGTGGCGCTGCCGTACCCGACGAGGTCGACGGTGGTGGTGCCGTCCTTGAGCGCGACCGACCCGTTGGTCCCGCTCATGGCCAGGGTGCCCGTGGCGTCGGGGCTGGGCAGCGGCGTCGTGCCACCGGTGCCCCCGGCCTCCTGGACCAGGAAGTGGCCCTTGGCCGGGACCGAGCCCGTGAGGGCCGTGGCGCCGCCGGACCCTCCACCGGAGGAGAAGTACTCCACGGAGTGTCCCGTCAGCGAGATGGCCGCGTCGGTCGGGTTGTAGAGCTCGATGAAGTCGTTGGTGTAGGTGGCACCGGCGTTGCCGCCGCCGCCGTAGACCTCGCTGATGACGAGGCCGGTTCCGGCCGGGTTGGCCGTGGCGGTGACGGGGGTCGCGACGAGGCTGGTGGCCGCGACCGCGAGTCCGACGAGCAGGGAGCTGCGCCGGAAGGAGGGACGTGCGGGCATGAGTTCTCCGAGTGGGGGGTGGTGGGTAGGGACGTGCCGGGTGACGCACAGCAGTGGGGGCCCGGCGAACCGGACCCCCACTGGCTGGTTCAGTGCTTGACGCGGATGGTGAACTTCTCGCTCGTGGCCAGGAAGGTGTCGTTGGCCTTGAACTGCACCTTCACCTTGTACTTGCCGGGCTTGGCGAACGTGCGGAGCTTCACCTTGGCCACGCCGTCCTTGACCTTGGCGTTGTACTTGTGGCCGGCCACCTTGACGGTGACGCGACCCTTGGCGGGCAGGTCGACGGCGGACTTGACCTTGACCTTGACCCGGACCTTGGTCTTCTTGGCCTTGATCGCGCCGGCCTTCTTCGGGAAGACCTTGTGGGCCAGCGTCGGCGTGGTGAGGACGACGCCGCGGGCCAGCGTGGTCTTGGAGTCCTGCGCGACGATGCGGAACTCCTTGCCACCCCGGACCGTGAAGATCGYCCGCGCCCGGCCGTTGGTCACCGCAGCGGTGCCGAAGACCTTGGTCGAGCCGTCGTTGTTGACCTTGACCAGGTCGAGGCGGGTGTTCTTGGGGCCGCTCGGGTTCATGTCGAGGCGATCGAAGACGATCGTCGCCTTGTCACCGGCGCGGTAGCTGTCCTTGAGACCGGAGACGTAGACCTGCTCGCGGGCGAAGTCCGGGGAGACCGGCTTGTGGTCCCCGAGGTACTTGATCCACAGGTCGCGGTCGACGAGGCCGGTGTCCTTGGCCTTGCCCTCCGTGAAGGCGGTGAAGTTGTCGCCGCCCGCCGCGAGGAACGAGAAGGTCGAGACGGAGTACGTCTTGGCCAGGTCGAGCGGGGCACCGTTGACACGGACCGAGGTGACGCGCTGGCCGACCGGCTGGGCCGGGTCGAGGGTCGTCTGGACGTTGTCCGACAGGCCCAGGTGCAGGAACGGACGCTGGGAACCGACCGGCTGCCACTGCTGCTCGAGGATCTTCTTGACCTGGGCACCGGTGAGCGCGACGGTCGAGATGTTGTTGACGAACGGCAGCACGTTGTTGGCCTCGGCGTAGGTGATCACGCCGTCGGTGTTGGCCGGGTTGGTGGCCGCGTCGCCCTTGAAGAGCAGGTCGGCACGCAGGCCGCCCGGGTTGACGATGCCGAGGTCGGGCTTGGCGATGTCGGCGGCGATGCCGTCGCGCAGTGCGTTGGCGACCAGGTCACCGAGCGGCGACTCAGAGCCACGGTCCTCGACGGGCTTGCCGCCGGCGTCCACGCCGTCGTAGGCACGCGAGATGTCCGCGGTGACGGAGCCGACGGGGCGGTCACCGACGACCTTGGCGTTGGCGAGCGCGGCGTCCACGATCGTCTTCACCTGGGCGACGCGCGGGTTGGCGAGGTTCTCGGTGCTGCTGCGCGCGACGTTCTTGACCGTGAAGCCGACGACGGGGTTGGCGCCGGGTGCGGCACCAGCGTCGACCGTCAGCTTGATCTGGCCCACGTTGGCGGCGTACTCACCGGTCTGGATGTAGGCGCGGTTGCCACCACCGGGCTTGGGGCCCTCCCAGGCGTAGGTCTGGTGGGTGTGGCCGTTGATGATCGCGTCCACGCTGCCCGTCATGCTCGCCATGCGGGCGAAGGCCCCGCCCTTGGCGACCTCGGCGGCGAACGAGGAGTTCGCACCCACGGCGGCACCGGAGTGGAAGGTGGCGACGACGACGTCGGCCTCGCCGTTGGCGGGGTTGCCGTCCTTGAGGATGTCGGCGTACCTGGCGGCGGCCGAGACCTCCTCGGAGA
>NZ_JBFUKA010000126.1:0-9271 GCF_056401085.1 Nocardioides sp. P4_G4 | reverse complement strand
GTTGTTGCCCTTGGTCCGGTTGGTCCGGGTCTGCATAGATCGATTCAATCGCGGATCCCCTTGTCGGCGAGTCGTTTCAGGGCAGCTTGAAAGGCCGTGTTCGGGCTCGCGCTCGGCAACGCGGCGCACACTTCGGTGAGCGCCCTGTCATCATCGCGGCCCAGAAGCATCGAGTAGGCGGTTCCGACCGTGGGCGTGCGCGACTGAGCTGCAACACAGTGCACCAGCACAGTCTTGCCCTCGCCCCGCAGAGCGGCGACCGTCTCGGCGGCGTCCCGGATGACGAAGTCCAGGTTCGGGTTCGCCGCTGAGTCGCTCACATCGATCAGTCGGAATCCGATGCTTTCGACGCGGTCAGGGATCTGTCTTCGCCCGACCAGGCACAGGCTCACCACAGCGTCGATGCCTGGCGGGAGCTGGGCCAGTGCTGTGGCGGACGCGAGCCAGACGCCGGAGTCGTGGGGGTGGCGCACGAGCGTCGCTGAGCCTGCTTGCCAGCCCGTGTAGTCGATGTGGTCGATCAGCGGCCAGCCGTGATGACCCGGCTCGCCACGCGAGGCGGCCAAGTGGCCCACCTTCTCCAGCCCCTTGGCTGTGGCTCCGGGCCAGCCGTGAAGGATCCGGCGCCAGCGTGCAGGTACGGCGCTGGCGCCCCACCGCGCGCCAAGCAGGGCGCCCGCAATTGCGGCCACGGTGTCGGTGTCGTGACCGATCCGTATGGCCGCCCCCAGCGCGTCGCCTAGGTGCGCGCAGGGGTTCGTTTCAGGTACGGGCGTGTGGTGAATGGCAGACCAGGCGGCTTGCAGGGCACCCACCGCCCAAGCGTTCGTGGTGAACGCGTGGGGAGCCTGGGCCTCGGCCTCGGCGAGGACTTCCCGCCAGTACGTCGGGTTCGGGCTCCATGGCTCGATGTCAGACCAAGTCGGCAGGGTGCCGGTCAACACCGCGTG
Source organism: Nocardioides sp. P4_G4 (assembly GCF_056401085.1). Lineage (NCBI taxonomy): Bacteria > Bacillati > Actinomycetota > Actinomycetes > Propionibacteriales > Nocardioidaceae > Nocardioides > Nocardioides sp. P4_G4. Next base: position 8,321 of record NZ_JBFUKA010000126.1, on the reverse strand, counting down.
CCGGATCATCAGGCACCAGACAGCACATGCCTCCTGAGCGACCTGCTCATGGTGGGTGAGCGCTGAGACCGCCATCGCCGTCTCCACCAACGCGTCCGGATCATCGAGGAAGGCCAGTGCGACCGGGCCGGTGCGCATCAAGGAGCCATTGCCGGMGCTACGCCCTCGTCGTTCATGAACGCGCCGGGCGGCTTGGGCCATCGCGGCTCCAGTGGGATTCGAGCCCGCCAGGTGCAGCACCTCAGCGGTCTGCATGCCGACGTCGGGCGGGCCGTCCGCGTACCAATCAGCGAGCCCCCGGGCGATCCGGTCCAGCGCTTGCGGCGTACGCAGATCGTGGCCGTCCGCCGCCACCACCGCGATCGCCATCGCCTGAGCCGTGTCGTCGGTCCACTCCCCCGGCGCGAAGTTGCCGAGACCGCCGCCGATCATCTCCGGAACCAACCCGTCCGAGATCGGAGCGAACTCGTAGCCGGCACCCAACGCGTCGCCAGCAGCTGACGCGACGATCACGCCGATCGCACGGTCGAGTTGCGCTGACGTGAGCTTCATCGGGCCGCCAGGATCTGCTTCGCGGTCGTCTTGACTCGGAACCGGTAGCCCTTGGGCGGGCCCGACCACCCGGACTCGGCCATGGGCAAGGCCATGGCGGCGCGGATGTAGGCCGAATCGATGGGGAGGTTGCGCTGGCGCACCGCCCGCAGGGCCGACCAGCGGATCGACGCGAGCGGTGACGTCAGACAACGAATGACGATCCCCTCCGGGCACTGGGGATGACGGAGCGCAGACCGCAGTTCCACGTCTTGCCCGTCGAGCATCTGCCGCAGTGTCTCGCTCGGCAGGAACGCCAGTTGGAGGTACCGCGCCTTCGCGTACCCCGGAGGCGCCTTCTGGTAGCCCTTCTTCGCTGCGTCCACCAGCAAATCCACGAGAATGTCTCCCCGCTTCGCCAAGCACTCGAGGTCCCATGCGCTGGGACGCGCCACCAGGAACCGCATGGCACTCACCAAGGGCCAAGTCGGGTCACTGAGGACCCGCCGCTTGAAGTCGGACACCGCGATGAACTCCACTGGACAGTCCGGCCGGTAGAGACGGGCCACCTCATCAACCACACTCAGATTCGTCATGCTCCCCCACCATTCTATGCACACCGCTCACTTTGCATGAATCTCATCGTAACACACAATGTTGCGTCACGATCTTCCCATGCTATGYTGCGCGCATAGAGTCGGACGAGCGGGACAACCCTTTCCCGCGAAGGAGTAGCAGGTGGTGACCTCACCGAAGACAGGCGACATCGAACTCGGCCGCACCATCGCGAACCGCCGACAAGAGCTCGGCATGTCCCGCAAGGAACTCGCCGAGGCAACCAGCCTCTCCTACCCCTACATCGCCCAGATCGAGACGGGCTACCGACTGCCGTCGAGCCGCCATCAGGTCCCCATCGCCAAAGCACTGGGCCTCTCCCTTGACGAACTCTTCGGGACCGAGGACGAACTTCAGCCGGCCACTTCGCGAAGACCGGAACGTCGGCGCCGGTCCTCGCTCGAGGAAGTCATCTCGAACGCAACCGCCGAGATCGAGTCACTGCCACCGGCGGTCAGGCTTGAAGCGCTTTCCCGAGTGCAGCTCAACATCATGACCGGCGTCACCGAAGTCCATGCCAGGAGCAAGTGAATGAACACATCAGAGCAGGCACAACCCCTGCGGCCCGCCGCACTCGTTCGGTCCTACCTACCGATGATCATCGCCTGGTGCGAAGCGGACAAGACTGGCGAGAGGTTGGCGGATCTCCTTGACGCGGACATTTCGAAGGCAGCGTTTGGTCTCGCCCCGGGAATCGCCTTCTTCCGCCTGGTGGAAAGTCCTACGCGACCGAAGCACTACGCCGCCACGACGTATACCGTCCGGCAGCACAAGGTGWGGCTCACCCAGGAGTGGTTCGACAAGCACGTCCCCAAGTTCCTCACCTTCCTCCTGGCGAAGGGCCTACTCAGTGCAGAGGAAGCAGACGCGCTGGCCGCGACGATAGGASCAGCCTCCGCGAGCCCGAAGTCGACCAAGGGCTCCGGCAAGAAGGTGAAGCGGTATCCCATCCAGGACGCCCAGAACCTTGCCATCAGAACCGTCCTCGACCGCACACACCTCGGGCCGACCGCCGAAGAGTGGCTCGCGACCGTCAATAAGTTCGGTCACGCATGCGCGTACTGCCGCGTCGATGCTTCGAAGCTGGAGAAGCCGCTCGTCTTCGAGCACATCGTGGGTATCAATAAGGAGGATCTCGGGGAGAACGTGATCGGTAACGTCGTTCCTGCATGTGCGCCGTGCAACGACGCCAAGGGCAGCACGGACTACCGGGACTGGATCGCTACCTCACCGCGCATCGCGGATGCACCGGCAGTGCTCGCCTCGATCGAGGTTCACATGGCTACCCACGGCTACGTATCACTCACGGAGCTGTTCCCCGAAGAGAATCGTCAAAGAATCGATATCGCCATCGCACAGCTCCGCGCTGAACTGGATGCGGCTGCGACCCGATGCGCGAAGATCATCAAGAACCTCACGACGGAGAGAGAGGATGCCAGCGCGACGAAACTGCGGTCGCCCAGCGTCCTGGCCGAGAGGATAGACAGTGCCGTGGAGTAGCTGAGTTCCCGCTGCAGCCGCGACTCTGCGTCGAAGCATGCCGCTGCCCGTGAGAGGGCCGCGCACCTTAAGATCATGAATCTGGTCGCTCCGGCAAGCAGCGTCGGCCCCGACTTCGGAGCAGTCGGCGGCGCTGGCGAACTCCGCTCCATCGTCGGCGCACTCCTGACCTACGGCGTGATCACCGCCGTCCTCATGCTGGTTGTCTGCTCCGCCACTTGGGCGCTCGCATCGCACTCCGGCAGCTGGCATACAGCGCAGAAGGCAAAAGTCGGCATGTTCGTCGCGCTTGGTGGCGCGGCCCTGACCGGCGCGGCGTTGACGTGGGCGAACTGGCTGCTGGGCATCGGCGCTCACCTGTAACACGTCCGCCCGCGTCGACAGGAGAACCCTGATGTTCCGCCTCCGCAACCCCATGCTCTTGCCGCTCGACATCAACATCAGCCCCAATTCGAACGGTCTGCCCGGCATCAGCCAGCTGCGCCACATCGTCGGCGCTTCGATGACCGTCGGCCTGGTGCTCGCGGTACTCGCATTGATCATCTCTGCGATCGTGTGGGCCCTCGGCGCGAACTCCTCCAACCCGCACCTGGCGGGCCGTGGGAAGCTCGGTGTGCTCGTCGCCCTCGGCGCGGCCATCGTGTGTGGCGCCTCGGTCACGCTGGTGAACTTCTTCTGGAACGTCGGCCAGTCCGTCGCCTGAGGCCAACGTCATGGCTGTCTGTGATGTCCCGGTGATCCGCACCGTCTGCAATGTTGCCGGCGAGGCGGCCGGAGCGGTGGTGACCGCGCCGTTCGAGTGGCTCGCCCGGGCGATGGGCGGCGCTGCGGAGTACATGTTCGAGTCCGTCTGGGACGTCATCGACTCCACGACGTACGTCGACGTCACCAGCGGCGAGTACACGAAGGTCTACAACATCCTCTTCGGGATCGCGGTCTTCGTGATGCTCGGGTTCTTCATGCTCCAGGTCATCGGCGGCATGATCCGCCGCGAGCCAGCGGCCCTCTCCAGGGCCGCGCTCGGGCTCGCCAAATCGATCCTCGGGTCCTTCGTTGCCCTCACCCTGTTGGCCACCGCACTCGAAGTCACCGACCAGCTGTGCATCGGCATCGTCAACGCGGCCGGCACCAACATGAACGAGATGGGCGACAAGATCGCCGTCCTCGCCGGAGGGCTCGGCGCGATCAACATCGCAGCCCCCGGCGCGGGCGCCGTACTCACGTTCTTCCTCGCGGGCCTCGCCATCACAGGCGCGCTGATCGTGTGGATCAGCCTGCTCGTCCGCAAGGCACTCCTGCTCATCGCGATCGTGTTCGCACCGATCGCGCTCGCCGGGTCGAGCTGGGACCACACCCGCACATGGCTCTCGCGCTGGGCAACGTTGGTGATCGCCATGATCCTCTCGAAGGTGGTCCTCGTGGTGATGTTCCTGCTCGCCACGGCTCAGGTCTCCGCACCGATCGACGCCGATCTGGAGTCCGTCAGCCAACCGATCGCCGGGGTCGTTCTGATGCTGATGGCCGGGTTCGCGCCGTACATGTCCTACAAGGCGATCTCCTTCATGGGCTTCGACATGTACCACGCGATGTCGGCCGAGCAGGAGGCCAAGTCCGCCCTGAACCGCCCGATGCCGATCCCGCTCGGACGCCGTGGTGGCTCTGCGGAGCCGGCGAAGGTCCTCGGGGGCGGATCGCGCGGGGGTACGTCGAGCGGAAGCGGGCCCTCGGGCGGTAGTCCGACCACCGCTCCCAGCGCATCCGGGTTGGGTGGCGGCTCCACTGGTGCGAGCGCGGGCGGCTCGGGTGGCGGTGCTGTCGCTGTTGGAGGCGCCGTGGCAGCGGGCACCGGCGTGGCCAAGAAGGCGGCCGCGGCCGGCCCGAAGCTCGGGAACTTCGTCGCAGCTCAGGCCAGCGGGCATGGGGAGGTGAACCAGCCATCAGCACCGTCGCCAACGCCGCCCAACGTGGCGGACTCCGAACTCTTCGGAACCCGGAATTGATCCCCGATGACTGCCAACAGCGCTGCGGACTCGCAATTGTCGCCGGTGAAGTTCTCCCGGCTGAGCAAACGCGGCGTCCTACTGGGGCTGTCCRGACTCCAGCTCACGATGACGGGCATCGCCGCCGCGAGCCTGGTGCTCGGCCTCTACGTCGGCGCCGTCATCGTCGCCGTCCCGATCGTCATCGTGTGCGCCGCGCTGGCCTTCGTCAGCCTCGGCGGCCGCAAGCTCATCGAGTGGGGGCCCATCGGCGCCCGATGGTTGTGGAGATCGGCTGGTGGCCAGCTCATCTACCGGCGCCGCGTCGTGAAGCCACGGCCTGCCGGGACCCTCGCCCTGCCCGGTGATGCTGCCCGCCTGCGGCAGTGGGTCGACCCGGGGACCGGCGCGGTGATGGTTCACGACCCGTACGCCGCCACCTTGACCGCGGTCGTGGGTGTCTCGCATCCCGCGTTCGTGCTCCTCGACCCTGCCGAGCAGGAGCGCCGCGTCGTCTCCTGGGGACGAGTACTCGCCTCCACCTGCAGATCCGGACGCTTGGCGTCGGTGCAAGTCATGGAACGCACCCTCCCCGATTCAGGGAAGGGCCTCGCCCAGTGGTGGGACAGCCACGGATCCAAGAGCGACACCTGGACCTCAACGACGTACGGCGAACTCATCGACCGCGCCGGACCCGCTGGCGAGCGGCACGCCAGCACCATCTCGATCTCTCTGGACATGAAGGCATCCGGCCGTGCCGTCCGGGCATCGGGAGGCGGGATGAAAGGCGCCGCGGCCGTACTCCGTCAGGAGATGTCCACCCTCGTCGCTGCTCTCCGTTCTGCGGACCTCTCCCCCGGTGACTGGCTGACTCCCGGTGACCTCGCTCTGATGCTGCGCTCGGCGTACGACCCGGCCGTGGCAGGCGCTCTCGAACGCCACGGGGACCTCGGCCGCGACCTCGCCACGGCAGGACCTGTTGCTATCAACGAGTCCTGGGGCAGCCTCCGGGGCGACTCTGCCCACCATTGCGTCCTGTGGATCAGCGAATGGCCCAGGTCGCTGGTCTTCCCCGGCTTCATGGCGCCCCTCCTGCTCTCGTCGGGGATCAGTCGGACCTTCACCCTGCTCTACACGCCCATGCGCACGGACCGTGCGGCGCGCGACATTCGGAAGAAGAAGACCGAGTACATCTCCGACGCCGCCCAGCGCCAGAAGATCGGCCAGATTGAAGACGCCCAGCAGTCAGCCGAGTACCAGGACGTCCTCCAGCAGGAAGCCGACCTCACCGCCGGCCACGGCGTCCTGCGATGCACCGGCCTCGTCGCGGTCAGCGCCAACGATCGCGACGAGCTCGAACGAGCTGTCGCGGCCGTCGAACAGGCGGCGATCCAGTCCTCGTGCGAGACCAGGCGGCTGTGGGGTCAGCAAGCCCAGGGTTTCCCCGCGGCCGCTCTGCCGTTGTGCCGATCGGTGTAGGCAAAATAGTCGCGACCCTAGCGAGCTTGGGCCGATGGACCACTGCACCGGACTTCGGAGTGTTTCGCTCAATCAGTTCGTGGAGCCAAAGGCGGCCCGCAGCCGCCGCGCAACGCTGGCGAAAGTTCGCCGTGAGTCGCGCAAGAAGCCCTCTACGTCACCACCTGCCTGCTCGAAGTAGTCAGGCGCCCGCCCGGTGTCGAGCACATGCTTCAACCCGTCGATCGCATCCGCCGCAACAAGCATGTGGTCAGGAAGATTAGCGTCGTGCTTGTGGATCCAGTCCAGGACTTTGGTGTCGAAGTTTCCGTCAGAAACCTTGGCCTGGAAACGCTCGGCGAATGCGCGCCATCCCAGGACCTCATGCCAAATCGTCGTCTCATGCGGTGACGCCGCGCCGAACATCTCGTCGCGCGCAGCCAACACCGCATTCCAGTCGACCTGGTGCTCTTCCTTCGCCATGGCAACACGATCGCACAAGCGTCCGACATCATTGCTGGCTCGCCTGCACCCGGAGAAGGTGCGCCAGTCACCGGGGCCTGGTACGGCTGCCAGGATCCCTGAGCAGGCCGTCCACGGCGCCGGGGGCCTTCGACGCGGAGTCCTGTGCAGAGTTGATCCAACCTGCTGACAGACCCCGCCGTCGTGCGGCATTCTCTACCCAGAACCCGCAGGAAGCCCGAGACTCTTGCGGGATCTTTTACGCCCGGAAGCCTCTCAGCTGCAGGGGGCGCCTTCGCAGCATGGCCGGCTGTATCCGCAGCCGCCACAGCGTTCGTGTGAGGTCTCCCAGCGCATCATCGTGCTGCAGTTCGGGCACGGCACTGTCAGATCTGCCATGACGCCAAGGTAGGTCGAGCATCGCTGCGGACGGTGTCGACACGGCGGGAATGCGCGCGCACCTTTTCGTTGAAGCAAACGCTCAGCGAGGAGAACCTGATGTCCGCATCCACCCGGCCATACGCGCACGCTGATCAAGCCCGTGATGCACTCAGGAGCCTGGCCCACGCGACCCGCGATCTGGAGGACCCCACCGAGATCTACGCGGTACTCGGGGAGTTGACCAACGGTCTCGCCTCCCTGGCGCAGTCGCTTCACCAGATGGGCGACTTCCACGAGGGACCGGCCCGCAAGCGGGTCTGGGTCACCGGTGATCCGAGGGCCGGTCGAGCCGCGTCGTACCAAGTTGCCTGGGAGCTCCACCGCGCCGCAGAGATGGTGCACYGAGTCGCCGCCGGGATCGACCGCGCCCACGAGGTCGAGTCAACGATCACCTACGACGTCCCGGACGTCCCCGCACTCGCGCCATCCCACGTCCTGCACCCGGCCCGAGGTTGTTCCGGTGACCCGCGACGGTGACGGCGAGCGACTCCATTCGAGCGTCCTAGTTGCTCCGCGGCGCGAAAAGCGCGCGGCACGCAAACGACGCGCGGCGTCAGCGCGAGTCCTGACTACGGCCGACCGCGAGCAGCGTCGCACGGCAGCCAAACGCGAACACGATGACTTGATCGCCGAACGACGCTCCACCGTTACACTCCCCCGCGGCGGCGAAACTGGGCCGGCGGCGTTGCGGACACCCGGCAGGTTCCGCCTCCAACGCCACCAGGACACATCCGCAACGCTCGCAGGTGCGTACCCGTTCCTCGCAGAGGGCGGCCTCGGGAGCGACGGCGTGTTCGTCGGCCAGGATCTCTACTCCGGATCCTCGTTTGTCTACGACCCGTGGGTCCTCTACTCCCGCGGCCTGATCACCGCCCCGAACCTGGTCCTCGCCGGCATCGTCGGCTCCGGGAAGTCGAGCCTCGCCAAGAGCCTCTACACCCGTTCCATCCCGTTCGGCCGGCGTGTATACGTGCCCGGCGACCCCAAGGGCGAGCACACCGCGGTCGCAGAAGCTGTCGGCGGGAAGGCAATCGCGCTGGGCCACGGCATGCCGAACCGGCTCAACCCGCTCGACGAGGGTCACCGTCCCGCCGGCCTCGACGACGTCCAATGGGCCAGCCAGGTCACCAGCCGACGGCGGGACCTGATCGGCGCCCTCGCCGAGACCGTCCTCGACCGCCGCCTCACCCCACTGGAACACACCGCCGTCGACCTCGCACTCGACCGGACTGTCCGCACCGCCGACGTACCCGTCCTCCCGATGGTCGTCGACCGCCTCCTGGCCCCGGACCGGGACGACGACCACGACGGTCGGCTCACCGAGGACGGACGCCT